>USHR01000164.1 GCA_900554495.1 uncultured Collinsella sp. | reverse complement strand
GGACGCCGCCCTCTCAAGGCGGAGATCACCAGTTCGAATCTGGTACGGGCTACCAAAATTGAACGCCCGGGCCTCGTAAGAGACCCGGGTTTTGTGTATTGACCGTATATACGGCGCCTGCCGTGTTTCGCTCAGATCGAGGAGTAGCCATGGATCTGCCCATCAGCTTGCAAGACATCACGTATGCCGAGAACTATCTGGCGCAGGGCGACCTGGCTACGGCGACGCCGCTGCTGGAGCGTCTGGTGGAGCTCGCCGAGGAGTATATCGACGCTGAGTGCAAGACGGGGGAGAAGCGCCAATACTTTAGCTTCGATAGCAAGTTTGAGCGCTTGGCCTATCGCCGCGTGGAGAAGGATCCGCGCGAGCTCGTGCAGGTCGAGGTGCCGTTTGACCGCCTATACTCTGACATGGCGTTTGCCTACATTCGCCAGCAGGATTATGTAAGCGCTCGTAATGCCCTGATGCAGGCTGTGCGTTGGGACCCCATGAACTGCAACTATCGCTTGGATTTGGCCGAGCTGTTCCGCGCACTCGAGGACAAGCAGGAATGGGCATCGCTCTCGTTCTCGGTGCTGGAGCGTGCAAGCGATGGCAAGTGCGCCGCCCGCGCTTACGCCAATCTAGGCCAGTGCTTCTTGGAGCCCGAGACCGAGAACGTTTCGGCTGCCGTGGGCTGCGCGCGTCTGGCGCTGCGCCTGGCGCCCAACGATGCGCATACGACGCGCCTGCTCAACAAGATCCATACCACCTATCCGGATGCCGCCGATGAGAGCGACGACCACGTGATGGGTGAACTGGCCCTGCAAGGCGTGCCGACCTCGCCTTCGGCCGAGATTGCCATCTGCCTGATTATGTGCGCGACCGATGCTGCAAGCGACGGCGACAAGCAGGAGGCGACGCGCCTGACGGTACGTGCTCGCGACTTGGTGGGCGAGGAGGCCTGCGCGGCGATTATCAAACTGGTGCGCGAGAGCGATGCCGAGCTCAATGCCGAGCGCAAGGCAAAGCGCGAGACTGCGGGCTCAAACGCCGATGGAGCCAAGGAGGCCGGCGATGCCCAGTAAGCGCGAGCGCAAACTCATTTCCAAGAATCGCTCGGCACATCACGAGTACTTTATCGATGAGACGTTTGAGTGCGGTATTGAGCTGAGCGGCACCGAGGTCAAGTCGATTCGCGAGCGCGCCTGTCAGATCACTGACACTTTTGCGCTGATTCGTGGCGGCGAGTGCTGGCTCGTCGGCCTGCATATCCACCCTTATAGCCATGGTGGCGTGTGGAATCGCGATCCCGACCGTCGGCGTCGTCTGCTGCTGCACCGCAAGGAGATCGACTTTCTTGACGGCAAACTTCGCAACCGTGGTTATGCGCTGGTTCCGTTGGAACTCTACTTTAATACCGACGGCCGCGTAAAACTGCTGCTGGGTCTGGGCCGCGGCAAGAAGCTCTACGACAAGCGCGAGGATATGGCCAAACGTGATGTCCAACGCGAGATCGACCGCGCCCTTAAGGAACGCAACCGCTAGGCACTCTGCATAAGTTGCGGTGGAATACGGACTGTTTTGCCTATTTGAGGGGCTATTCAGTCCCTATTTCACCGCAACTGCGGGCGTCTCATCTTTCTTACTGTTCTGACACATATGTCTCAAAGGCGGCGTCCGTTATGGGTGCCGCCTTTTTTGTGGGTACATACATTCATGAGGTTCCAACCCGAGCTAGGGGAGTGATCGTTATGGACAAAACTGCGTTCTTTACCATGCCGAGCGGTCTGTACGTGGTGAGCGCTGCGGCAGACGGGTTGCGCGCCGGCTGCGTCATCAACACTGCGGTGCAGGTGACGTCCATGCCGCCGCGCATCTCGATTGCCGTGAACAAGGAAAATGTCACGTCCGGCGTAATCGCATCGGCTAAGGCCTTTGCGCTGACCGTGATCGATCAGACGGCCGACATGCTCTATATCGGCAACTTTGGCTTCCGCACCAGCAGTGGCTACGACAAGTTTGCCAAGTACGAGACCCACGAGACCGCGCTGGGCATGCCCTATGTGGCCGAGCACGCGGCGGCGCTGTTTAGCTGCCGTCTGATTGATACCGTGGATGTGGGCACGCACCTGCTCTTTATCGGCGAGGTGGAGGACGCCGAGCGCTTGAGCGGCGAGGCCCCGCTGACCTATGACTACTATCACAAGGTCTTGAAGGGCAAGACGCCGCCCAAGGCTTCGTCGTATCAAGGCTAGAAATGTTCTAAAAATACTTGCATTATATTATTGAGAATATATACTAATAAGCAAGTACACCAGCAGTCACGTTCGAGAGGAGAACATCATGGCTGAGGAGAAGAAGACGTATAAGTTTGTGTGCACCGTTTGCGGTTACGAGGTTGAGGTCGACACGCCCGAGCTGCCCGAGGATTACGTGTGCCCGGTGTGCGGCGTTGGTCCCGATGAGTTTGAGCTTGTCGAGGAGTAGCTCGTAGACACACGACGATTAGCCATACAGAGCTCTGTCCAAGGGTCCCGGCTGGATATTCCGGCTGGGACCCTTTTGATTTATCTGACGGTTTAAAACGGCCTTACGTGTTACAGATTGAGACGTTATATCTGGACAGCCACGCCATCCCAATTACATCCCCGTTAGCAGCACGATGTCGAGAATCGTCACGATGACGCCGATCCCTACGAGCAGCGCGTTGAGCGGGCGCGAGTTGGCGTATTTGCCCATAACGCGGGGCGAACTGGTGAGTCGTATGAGCACAAAGACCGTAATCGGCAACTGAAGCGACAGCAGCGCCTGACTCCAGATGAGACCCTCAAAAGGATTCGGGACGATCAGGCACGCAGCCACTGCGCCGACGAAACAGACCGTCACTCCAATCGATGAGTGCCGGTCGTGGATGTCGTATTCCTCGTCGAACATGCCCGCGGTGATGGTGCCTGCCGCCATGCCTGCCGTCACACTACTCGAAAGGCCCGCAAACAGCAGCGCCACCGCAAAGATTGTCGAGCTTGCTGGGCCCAGAATGGGGGAGAGCGTGTCCGCTGCGACGGCGAGATCGTCTACGACAATGCCGTGCGCAAAGAAGGTCGTTGCGGCCAGGATGACCATGGCCGAGTTGATTGCCCAGCCCACGCCCATCGAAAAGAGCGTGTCGAAGAGCTCATAGCGCAGACGCTCTTCGATAACCTGCTCGCCTTGGCCTTCGAAGTGCATGGATTGGATGACCTCGGAGTGTAGAAAGAGGTTGTGGGGCATAACGACCGCACCCAGGACACTCACGATAATCGTGGCAGAGCCAGTGGGCATACTGGGCGTGATCCAGCTTGCGGCGGCTTGCGGCCAGTCGACCTTGACTAGCGTAAGCTCAGCCAAAAACGAGAGTCCTACCACGCCGACGAAGGCGATGATCCAGCGTTCGGCACGCTTGTAGGAGCTCGTCATGAGCATCGCCATCGATGCCGCCGCGACGATGACGCAGCCGGCGCGTACGGGCAGGCCAAAGAGCATTTGAAGCGCGATCGCACCGCCCAGGACTTCGGCCATGGCGGTGGCGATGGTCGCGAGATAGGCGCTGGCGAGTACCGCGCGTCCCACGATGCGGGGGAGGTAGCGTGTCGTGGCCTCGGCAAGACAGGTGCCCGTGGCGATGCCCAAGTGCGCCGCGTTGTGCTGCAGCACGATGAGCATGATCGTGGACAGTGTGACGATCCACAGCAGCGCGTAGCCAAACTGCGAGCCGGCGGCCATATTGGAGGCCCAATTGCCCGGGTCGATAAAGCCGACGGTCACGAGCAACCCGGGGCCGATGTGCCGCGCAATGTCTAGGCCTCCGTGACCGTCGGTGCGTCGGGAGCCAAAATGATGTTTGAGATGGTTGAGCATGGTGAGCTCCTGCGTGCCGTTTGTTTGACGCCGCAAATGATACCCGTTTTATGCTAAAAAGTTAACCAAGACTAACAAAATTGTTGTATTTGAATAGGATGGTGAAAAGGGGGTTGCCGAAATGTCTTGATCTGTAACAACTGACCGCCAAAACTGGCCCTTCGTGTTACAGATCGAGACAAACCAAAACCGTCCTGCAGAAAATCTCAATCTGTAACATCTAAGCGCCAAAATCGGCTCCTCCTGTTACAGATTGAGATGTTTGAAGCGGTGGGCTGACGGGCCGAACCTGGGGCCCTTGTTGTCGTCCTTGAGCTCGGCGGCACCCACTCGCAGGGCGCGCGTTACGCGATTGTTTCGAAACGGGTGGGAAACACAACGGGCCGGCGATGCTCC
>USHR01000163.1 GCA_900554495.1 uncultured Collinsella sp. | reverse complement strand
TCCTCGGTAACCTTGAGGTTGTGCTTCTTCTCCTCGGTCTTCTTCTTTTTGCCAAAGAAGCCCTTCTTTTTTGACTCGTTGTTGGGATACACCTTCTGAACATGTTTGAGAACGATCTCGGCCATGTCTTTACCTTTCGATATGCGGCGCCACGCTGAGGGGCGCCGCAGAAACTTGCAAAACAGTTACGGCATCAGCCCTTGACGGCACCTGCCACCACGCCGTCGATGATGTACTTCTGACAGAGGATGTACATGATAACGATGGGGATAACGACCATCATGATGCAGGCCATCATGGGGCCGAGCTCGACGTGGCCGTAGCCGCCGCGGAAGTACTGGATCAAGATAGGAATGGTCTTGTACTTGGTGGAGTCGAGCGTAAGGTAGGGCAGCAGATAGTCGTTCCAGACCCACATGGTCTCGAGGATGCCGACCGAAAGATAGGTGGGCTTCATGATGGGAAGGACGATCTTAAAGAATACCTGGACCGGGTTGCAGCCATCAATCATGGCCGCCTCCTCGATCTCGAGCGGGATGTTCTTTACAAAACCGGCGAACATAAAGACCGCCAGGCCCGCGCCAAAGCCAAGGTAGATAAAGCAGATGTTGAACGGCGTGTTGAAGCCGATGCGGTCCGCCAAATTGGACAGCGTGAACATGAGCATCTGGAACGGCACGACCATCGAGAACACGAACAGGTAATAGAAGAAGTTCGAGATCTTGTTGTTGACACGAACCACGTACCAAGCGCACATGGAGCAGCACACCAAGATCAGCACGACCGACGTGACCGTGATGATGAGCGAGTACATAAATGCCGAGGCAAAGCCCTGCTCGTTAAGGGCGTGCATGTAGTTTGCGAGGCCGTTGAACGTCTCGGGCGTGAGCAGATCGAATGCCGTGGTGGTGCTGATTGCGGTCGCTTTCTTAAAAGAATTAAGCGCAATCATGAACACGGGGTAGATCCACGCGAGCGACAGGATCGTAAAGAAAATCGAGAGCGCGCGGTTGATAACCTTATCGCGTTTCATTACTGCTGCACCTCCTTGGACCTCGTGGCCTTAAGCTGGATCATGGAGATGGCTACGACCAGGATGCAGAAGATAACCGCCTTGGCCTGACCGATGCCCTGCCACGCGATACCGGCACGCGAATAGAACGTGTTGTAGATGTTCAGGGCGAGCATCTCGGTGGAGTGCGCGGGGGCGCCGCCGGTAAGGGCGAGGTTCTGGTCGAACAGCTTAAAGCCGTTGGTGATGGACAGGAACAGGCAGATGGTGATGGTCGGCATCAGGTTAGGGATCTTAACCTTCCAAAACGTCTGCCATGCCGTGGCACCGTCGACCTTGGCGGCCTCGATGTAGTCGGACGGAATGGACTGCAGACCAGCGATGTAGATGATCATCATGTAGCCGACCTGCTGCCACAGGGTCAGGATGATAAGGCCCCAGAAGCCAGCTGCAGAGTTAAGGGCGATGAGCTGGGCGCCCACGTTGGAGAGCAGGCAGTTGATCAGAATCTGCCAGATGTAGCCCAGCACGATGCCGCCGATCAGGTTAGGCATAAAGAAAATCGTACGGAAGATGTTGGTGCCCTTGAGCGCTTTGCGGGTGAGCGCCTGCGCGATGGCGAGGGCGATCACGTTGATGAGCACCGTCGACAGGAAGGCAAACGCCACGGTAAAGAAGAACGACGTGGAGAACTGCGGATCGGACAGTGCGCGCACGTAGTTCTCGATACCGACAAAGTGCGTATTGTTGATGGTAATAAACTGGCAGAACGAGAGATAGAAGCCCTGGATAAAGGGGATCACGAACCCGATCATAAACGCCAGGCACGTGGGCAGCATAAAGAGCGGCCACCAGCGCTTGAGTGCTTTGCCCATAAAAGGGTCCTTTCAATATGCAGGGGGCGGGCAAACCAACGTCTGCCCGCCCCCTGTCGCTAATCAGATAGCTTGGGCAGCAACTGCTTACTCGGAAGCGGCCTTCTCGGTCTTCCAGCCATCGACGAAGGCGTTCTTGACGCCGTCCCACTTGGTGTTGTCGGCAGCATAGGCAATCAGAGCCTGCTTGAGGTTCTTCTTCCACTCCTCGGAGGGGATGTAGACGAAGTCCCAAGCGACGGTCTTCTTGCCGTCCTTGGCCATGGCAACGGCCTGCTGCGAGAAGACGTTGGTGGTCTCCTTGGCGCTCTTGAACGGAGCGGTCAGACCCATCTTGTCGGCGATGATGCTGGTCGGGGTGTCAGCAGTGACGCACCAGTACATGAAGTCCTCGGTGGCCTTCTGAGCATCCTCGGAAGCCTGGGAGCTCACGCACCAGTAGTTCTCGCCGCCGGAGCACAGGCCCTGGTTCTCCTCGCCGTCAACGCCGATGTAGATCGGCAGCATGCCGAGCTGGTCGTCGGTCATACCGGCCTTGGTGAGGTCAGCGTATGCCCAAGAGCCGTTCTGATAGAAGACGGCCTTGCCGGTTGCGAACTCGTTGGTGGCGTCGTCGCCGGTCTTGGAGGCAAGCTGCGAAGGATCGCAGGTGGAGTCGGTGATGTACAGGTCGAAAATCTGCTTGAAGTTGTCGAGATACTCGCCCTTGATCTCGTCGTCCTCCTGGTTGTGCTCCTTCTCGAACTCGTAGTAGAGCGGGAGGTTGGCGAGGTGGGTGGTGTAGCGCCAGCTGGAGGAGTCATCCATGCCGGCGGAAGTAAAGGCACCCTCAACACCAAGCTCGTCCTTGCGGGCCTGGATGTCGTCGGCACAAGCCTTCAGCTTGTCGAAGGAGTTGATGTCCTCGGCCTTGTAGCCAGCCTTCTCGAGCAGCTGCTTGTTGTAGATGATGCCGTAGCTCTCCTGGACCCAGTCGATACCCAGATCCTTGCCATCGGACTGCAGAGCCAGGGAGTCGTCAATGAGCTCACCGCGGAGCTTGGTATCGGACAGGTCGGCGCAGTAATCCTTCCAGTTCTTAAGACCGGTGGGGCCGTTGACCTGGAACAGGGTCGGAGCGGAGCTCTTGGACATCTCGGACTTGAGCTTCTCCTCGTAGGTGTTGGAGGCGGCGGTCACGATCTTGACCTCGACGCCCTTCTCCTTCTTATAGGCCTTGGCGATCTCCTTCCACTCCTTGTCGACCTCGGGCTTGAATTGGAGGAAGTAGACCTCGGCAGCGTCACCAGAAGCAGAGGAGCCGGAGCCGGCAGAACCACCGCAGCCCACGAGACCCAGACCAAGAACCGCAGCCGCGGAACCAGCAAAGCCCAGGAACTGCCTTCTGCTCATTTCGTTCTTCATTACAATCCACCCTTTCACACCGTGGCGGCACCCTTTGCCGCCGCCTTCGGAGATTGGCTCGGGGACTTTGCCCCTTTTGCTGATTTGAACGATACGCTATTTGGCTAGTTGTTTGAACAAGTATTACTAGAGCGGTAGAAAAACTTCGGTGAACGGTAATATTCAACTTGATACTTGACAAGTTTTGTATAAACAATTATTTGTTATCGAATGCAGAGAAAACGCCCGGTCAAGCCGATGCATCGTCGGTTTGACCGGGCGTTTTCGCTTTGAGGGCATAAGTCTCGTCAGGCTGCGAGCTAGCCGGCTATCGCTTGGAGTTGACGCGGTAGTGGAAGATCTCGGGATGCGTGCGGGCATGCGTGACCTCAAACAAGATGCCGTCCGAGGTGTACGACTGGCTCTCCATGACGGCGACACAGTTGTACTTACCAAGGTCAAGATAGCTGCAGTCCTCATCGTTGGCGAGCTCGACACTCACCGTACGACGGCTCGCCATCACCTTGACGCCGCGTTTGTGCTCCAGATAGTCGTAAATTGACTTTGCGGCGATCTCGGGCGTCAGACCCTTGGCGATCGACTCCAAAAAGTAACCATGGTCTACTTGGCGCGCATTGCCGTTAAGGCTTCGGACACGCACCACGCGAATCAGCTCCTCGCCCACCTTAAAGCCCAGGCGACGAGAGAGTTGCTCAGTGCAAATCAAATGTTCAAAAGACTTGACCTCGGTCGATGCGACGGCATTGTTGCGTTTTGCGAACTCGCCAAACGACTCAACCTCTTCGAGTGCGCCCAACATGTCGGTTTCGCCCTTAAGCCAAATAACGCGCACGCCCTTGCCGTGTATGGGCTGCACAAACATCCCGTCGGCCAGCATACCCAAGGCGCGACGGACGGTATTGCGCGTGCATCCGAACTCCGCGGTCAGCTCGGCTTCGGTTGGCAGCATCTCCTGAAACGCATAGGTCCCGTTAATGATGCGCGAACGGATCTC
>USHR01000162.1 GCA_900554495.1 uncultured Collinsella sp. | reverse complement strand
AAGGCGTGCAGCATATCGAACGAAAGGCAATTTGCATGAATGACTTTATGAAGGGCCGCAATGGCGCTGACGAACTCACCATCGTGATGGGCTTCGCAGGCATTATCATCGCCATGATCGGTTCGATGGCTCGTATCCAGTGGCTCAGCTGGATTGCCATCGTCGTAATCGTGATTGGCGTGCTGCGCGGCCTGTCCAAAAATATCGATGCACGTCGCAAGGAGAACGAGACCTTTGTCGCCGCGACCGCCAATGTCCCCTGCCTGGGCAAATTCGTCGCCAGCTTGGGCGGCGGGACCGCGGCTTCCAACGCCTCGCGCGCGGCCGGCACCAGTAAGGAAGACTTTGAGCGTGCCAAGCGCACGGCCAAGAAGATGTGGAAGGGTCGCAAGACCACGGCATACCTGAAGTGCCCCAACTGCGGCCAGATGCTCTCCGTCCCCAAGGGCAAAGGTAAGATCCGCGTCACCTGCCCCAAGTGCCACGCCAAGATGGAGACGCGCTCATAGCCGCCATACCATGGGACAAATAAAAGCCGAGGCCTCGCGCTGAGACCTCGGCTTTTTTTGATTATGACAAAGGGATTGCCCCTTTGTCACACCTATGCCACGCCGTCGCGGGCGAGCTCCTCGGCCAGCGCCTCTGCCGGCATGGCCATAATCGCGTCGAGCTCCGCGTCAACCTCGGGGATACGCTTCACCTTCAGCTTGCGCACCAGGTCACCGCGGCACATCACATGCATCGGCTCACGCAGAGCGCACAGGTCATCGAGCGGGTTCTCTCGCGTCACCAAAATGTCGGCCGCCGTGCCGCACTCGATCGTACCGGTCTCGCCGCCCAGCCCCAGTAGCTCGGCATTGACCTGCGTGGCCGTATGCAGCGAGAAGGCGTTACTCACGCCGACATACTTGGCAAAATAGGCCACCTCACGCCACATGTCGTACTGCGTCACGAACGGGCAGCTCGAGTCCGTGCCAAGGCCCACCTTAACGCCAGCTTCCAGTGCGGCACGGGCGCTCTCGATGATGCCCGAGCACACGATGTCGCCGTTCTTCTTTTGTGTATCGGTCGAATGAGTCTTCTCCGGATCGAGCAGTACAAACGGCAGCGCCGGGCTGATAGTGCAGGTCACACTCGGCGCGCGCCCCTCAAGCTGTGTACCCGCGGCGCCACGGTACAGCTCCAAGATCTCGGGCGTCAGCGGAGCGCCGTGCTCAATCGTGTCAACGCCGGCCTCAAGCGCGGCCTTCACGCCCTCGGTACTCTCAACATGAGCCATAACAGGAAGGCCCATATCGTGCGCCGCCTTGCACGCCGCCGCGGCAACCTCCACCGGCATACGCAGCACGCCCGGCTCGCCCACCTCGGTCGCATCGAATACGCCGCCCGTTACGAACAGCTTAATGACATCGGCACCGCGCGCATACAGGTCGCGCACCTGCTCGGCCGCCTCGGCGGAACTGTTGGCCACCTGGGCGAACAAGCCAGCACCATGGCCGCCCGGCACCGTGACGCCCGTTCCCGGCGCCACTAGGCGAGGACCTTGATACTTGCCGGCATCGATAGCATTACGAACGGCGATGTCGGCAAACAGTGGGTCGCCCGCGCCGCGCACCGTGGTCACGCCGCTTGCCAGTTGTTGTTGGGCGCTGCCCTTAAGAATATGGCGCACGATGGCGCGCCCCACGGGATTATCGAGCTTCTTCATCAGCGCGCCCGCATCGCCCGCCGAAACCGGCTTGCCCGAACCGCACAGATGCACATGCATATTGATGAGGCCTGGCATGAGATACGCACCTGCCAGGTCGATGACCTCGGCACCTGCAGGCGCCTGAGCCACAGCACTCGGCCCCATCCACGTGATGACACCGCGCTCAACGACCACGGCCATGTCGGGCTGCGGCTCCATATGTTCCGAACCATCCAAGACGGTCGCATTGATAAACAACGTGGAACGATCGGCAGACGCCATGTCGAGCTCCTCCCTCACGATTAACTTGAACATTTGTCCATTATCACCTAATGCAGCGACCTAAAGTCAAGCATATCGGTTAACGGAGGGAAGAGGGGATGTGGGGGGACGGAATACGTTGCAGTCCCACCCCAGCGACACCAGGGAAATGTCTCGAACTGTAACAGGTACAGGGTTATTGGGCCCCTTGATGTTACAGATCGAGACATTCGGTCGACGTTTCACCGGTTTGTCTCGATCTGTAACAGTTACGAGCTCAAATAACCTCTAAACGTTACAGATTGAGACAAAACCTCTCAGCGCCCATACCACTGACGTCTCCACTCCTCAGCCAATTCAGCCTGCCGAGGAATACCCGCCAGCCTCATTTTCTCGACCAGCTTCCCCGGGTCTTTGAGTTCGTTAAACGTAAACCGAAGCACCTTATGCCCGAGCATTGTCAGATGGGACTCCCGTTGACGTTCTGCCACGAATGGGTCGACCGACTCCCGACCCTCGCCGTTCTGCAAGGTGTACTTGCCCTTTCCGTCGAGCTCGCCGATGACACACGTCCCGTCCTCGAGCTGCCAAAAATAGTCGACGCGAAATACCTGGCTCGGATCGAGCGGGTCGCGAAACTCCACCTGCAGCTCCGGAACTGGAAAGCCGTACGCAATAAAGAACGCTCGGAACCGAGACTCGCCGCCGTTTTCGGACAGCCCGTCCGCATACGACGCAATCACCTGTGCCCTGCGATACCCTCGCCTGCCCTCGCAATCGGCGCGGAGGCGCTCGCACAAATCCCCACGTGATACGCCTTTCGCCCGCAGTGCAGAATCGGCAATCGCCAACCCGTAGGAGAACGGCGCACGCAGCAAGCAATCCTCCACCGTGCGCCAAAACGACGTCACCCGCACGCCATCAACACGCTCGAGCGCGCCCGCCATCTGTGGACGCAACAACCTGCACCCGCTGCTCAACGTCACCGAACAACCCGTCTTAACAAGAAAACGCGGCCCAAGCAGATCATTCGGCACCTCCAGACCCCATATCAGTGCGGCGTCATATCCCCAAAACGCCCAATCGGGATGAAATTCCGCAAGCCCTCTGATAGTCCTCAGTGCTCGCTCCGCTGGCGTCAATGCATCCCAATCATGCTGAAAACAGAACAGGTACGGCTCGGGCTCCGCGATATCGTCGGTTCCAACATGGCGCCGCAGCCACATGAGCTCGGTATTGTCATGCGTTGCGAGCAGCGCACCTTGCTTGGCCGTCTCCGTGAGCCGCGCGAGCATCCTATTCCGCGCCAACGTGTTGCGAGTCGCATGTTTGTGTTTGAGAACGGTATTAGACACTTTCATCACCACCACGTCAAACAAATGGACCATCGCCGCTGTTGCCTCCGCTGGCAAATGTCTTGATCTGTAACAGGAAGACAGTCTTTGAGCCTCTAGTTGTTACAGAACAAGATCTTTCGGCAGCCGCCAACCTTCCGTCTCAATCTGTAACAGTTACGGGCCCAAACAGCCGCCAAACGTTACAGATTGAGACAAAGTCAGGGCAGCAGGGCAACACCAGTCACATCCCCTACTCCCACTCCTGCTCGTAGATGTTGAGGGACTTTACGTAGCGC
This sequence comes from uncultured Collinsella sp., assembly GCA_900554495.1. GTDB lineage: Bacteria > Actinomycetota > Coriobacteriia > Coriobacteriales > Coriobacteriaceae > Collinsella. The sequence goes on along the minus strand of USHR01000162.1, from coordinate 709 downwards.
CCCTGGGCGCCCATGATGTCGCGGACCAGGCGCAAAAAGAAGCTGATGCACGAGGTGTCAAAGCCATCCTGCAGGTCCTCCGGATGCACCGCACCAGGCCCATCGACCGCCGTGTCACTCAGGCGTGCGATGTCATACAGATAGAGTTGTCCCGCCGTCAGCCAGACATCGTCGACGCAGGCGAGGCGCACCGCAATCGCTCCGTCGCTCCAATGCTCCTTTTGCACGATATGCGGATCGTAGACGTCAAAGCGACGGTCGGTGCGTGTGTCCTTCAGCGCGACCATACCAGTCGCAGGATCCTTGTCCAAAATGCCAAAGCGCGAGAAATACTGCGTGTCGCATACCTGCTCGAGCCGCTTGAGCGAGGCAGGCGAAAGCGATGCCGGCGGCTCATCAACATACAGCTCGAGCAGCGTCTTGCCATGGCGATAGGAGCGCTCGAAGAGCAGCCAATCGGTAAATGCCATGTTATAGGCCATGATTTTGTTTTGCGAAGGCTCCTCGCAATAGCTGAGCCATGGATCGACTATCACTTCGAACTGTGTGCGCGCCGACTCCAAAAACTGAAACTTGCGCAGCATCCAAAACTGAGCCATGTCGGCAATATCGTTACCGACGGCTTCGGCCAGCTGCGCTCGGTCAAAAACTTGGTCAGTCATGGCATCCTCCTCAAACTGATGGACCTCAATTTGAGCTTACGAGGAGG
>USHR01000161.1 GCA_900554495.1 uncultured Collinsella sp. | reverse complement strand
GGCAGTGTAGAGCTGCGCGGCTATACGGTGAATGAGCATGCTGTTCCTCCGGCATCGCAACGCCAAAAGCCCGCCGGGGCAAGCTCGGCGGGTCGTACGTCAAATACATTGTCTGTCATGGTAGCGCATGAAGAGGACTCCGGCTCAAGGGCAAACCCAGCCCCGCAAAAAACGCCAGACGAAGATGCGTTCCGCCCTACCCCGCTACGCGCACGCTGGGGCACAAATCTGCCAGCGGACACTCGTCACACTTGGGTTTGCGGGCGTCGCAGATCTCGCGACCGAAGGTGATCCACTGATGGTTGACCGACTCCCAATACTCGCGCGGCAAAATCTTGAGCAGATCCTGCTCGGTCTTCAGCGGCTCCTTGGCATGCGTCTTGGGACTCAGCATCAGGCGGTGCGCAATGCGGTTGACGTGCGTGTCCACCGCAATGCCCTCCACGATGCCATACCCCACGTTGAGCACGATGTTCGCCGTCTTGCGTCCCACGCCCGGCAGCTTCACGAGTTCCTTCATGTCGGCCGGCACCTCGCCGCCATAGTCGGCGACGATCATCTGCGCGGCCTCGACGGCATGTTTGGCTTTGCTCTTGTAGAAGCCGAGTGACTTGATGGTGTCTGCCACGTCAGCCACGCTCGCCCCGGCCATGGCCTCGGGCGTGGGCCACTGGGCGAACAGCCGCGGCGTCACCTTGTTGACCTGCGCATCGGTCGTTTGCGCCGAGAGCAGCACCGCAATCAGCAGGCGGAAGGGATTCTCGTGGTCCAAAAAGCACTCGACCGGGCCATAGCGACGGTTGAGGCGCTCACACACCTCAACGGCGCGCTCGCGTTTGGCGGCATTGGTCTCGCGTGGCATAACGACTCCTTGGCTCAACGGCACAATAAACTTATGGGCACAATTGTCCCACGTCCGAGACGCTTACGCCTCCAAGAATGCGCCGGTCTGACGGCTCCACAGGCTCGCGTACTCACCGCCCGCCTCGACGAGCTGCGCATGCGTGCCGTCCTCGACGATCTCGCCATCGGCCAGCACCACGATGCGGTCGAGCGCCGCCACGGTGGACAGGCGGTGCGCCACCACAATGGAGGTACGTCCACGCATCAGGTTTTCAAGCGCCTCCTGCACCAGCGCCTCGGACTCGCTGTCGAGGGCAGAGGTCGCCTCGTCGAGCACCAGAATCGGCGCGTCGGTTAGGATGGCGCGGGCGATAGCCACGCGCTGCCGCTGGCCGCCCGAGAGCTTGACGCCGCGCTCGCCCACCATGGTGTCAAAGCCGCGGGGCAAGCGGTCGATAAACTCCAGGGCATTGGCCAGGCGCGCGGCCTCGCGAATCTGCTCATCAGTGGCGTTGGGACGACCGTAGGCAATGTTTTCGCGAATGGAGCGGTGGAACAGCAGCGCCTCCTGCGGCACGTAGGCAACCTGGCGGCGCAGGCTCTGCTGCGTGCAGCGCGAGACATCCTGACCGTCCACGAGCACGCGGCCGCCCTGGACATCGTCCAGGCGCAGCAGCAACTTGGTGAGCGTCGTCTTACCCGAGCCCGATTTGCCCACCAGGCCCACGCGCTGGCCCGCCGCCACATGAAGTGTCAGGTCATCGAACACGCTCTCGCCCGCCGCAGCGTCACGGTACGCAAAGCTCAGGTGCTCAAAATCAATCGCGCCTTCGGTCACTTTGAGCTCAGGGGCGTCCGGGTCGTCTGCCACCAAACATGGCTCGTCCAGCACGCGCGTCATCTCGGCCGCATCGCCCAAAGCGCGGTTGATGCGCTGCATCATGGAGCTTACGTAGTTCAGGCGCATGGTGAGGTTATAGGTGTAGGTAAAGATCATGACGAGCGAGCCGGCCGAGATGCCAAACCACGCGTTGCCGCCCGCCACGAACACACTCACCACGGCCATGGTGATGACGATAAGACCCGAGGTCGTAAAGTTGCGCTGCATCATGGCGTGCATCGAGACCGTCTCGGCATCGCGCGCGGCACGATCGGCGGCGTCGAACAGATCGCGTTCAAAGTCCTCGCGCCCGCAAGTCTTGACGGCCAAGATGTTCGTGACCGCGTCGGAGAGTACGCCCGAGAGCTTGTTCTGCGCGGCGGACGTCGCGGCCGAAAGCGGCATGATGCGCTTATACATAAGCCAGACAAACGCGATGTAGACGACCATGATGCACACTAGGATCACGGTAAACGTCGGCACCACCGGAGCGAGTGCGGCCACGGTGCAGATGACCGAGGTGATGGTGGGGATGAGCGAATACACCGTCACGTCGACCAGACCCGTGTAGCCGCTCATAAAACGGCTTGTCTGGCTCACAAGCGATCCGCCAAAGCGGCTGGTGTGAAATGTCATGGATTGGTTGGAGAGCGTGTCGAAGCATAGACGCGCCAGGTGATAGTTGCCCGCAATCTCAAGCTTGTAGACGGTGTAGTCTTGCAGTTTGGAGAGGATCTGACCCACCAGGTTAACGAGTACGAGCGCCAGGATATAGGGGCCGAAGACCTCAAACACCTGGTCGCCCACCACGGGAGCGGCTTGAACGCGGTCGACAATAAGGGCCATCACATAGGTATTGGCAAACGTCAGCAAAAAGATGTAGCCCGCCGACGAGAGCACCGAGAGAAAGACAATCAGCGGCTGCGTGCGCGTGACGTCCCAAAAACGCTGCAGCGTGCGACGCACGGTGGAGCGGCTGAGCGGGCTGGTGCTTCTCTGGGACATGGGCTTCCTTTCGCGTCTGATAGGGCGAAACGCCATTGTTGCACACTAAAGCGCACTTCAGGCAAGCGCGATGCGAAAAGCAGCGGGGCACCCGCGTTTACGCCGGCGCCCCACCGTCTTGTTGCAATTAGTCCTCGTCTTTTTGGTCTGCGAGCAGCTCCACGGACGTAAGCCCCAAAATCTCGTCGGCCTCCTCGGCATCTTCCAGCACGTCAATGTCCTTGAGCTTGCGCTCCATGACGTTGGTGCGCGTGGTGATGATGCCCTCGACCGTTTTGCCCGCGGTCTCGATCTGCTGCTGGGCGCGGCGCAGCGCCTTTTGATAGCGCGGCAGCTCGGCCTTGACGGCGGAGAGCACGCGCAGCACGTCGTCGGTACGTTTTTGCAACTTAAACGTCTGATAGCTCATCTGCAGACTGTTGAGGATGGCCGCCATGGTGCTGGGACCGGCTACGTTGACGTGATAGTCGCGGCCCAGGGTCTCGATAAGCCCGGGGCGGCTGACGACCTCGGCGTACAGTCCTTCAAACGGCACGAACATGATGCCAAAGTTGGTCGTTGCCGGCACACTCAGGTACTTTTCGCAGATGTCCTTTGCCTCGCGTTTCACCATCATATCGAGCGTCTTGCGCGCTGCGGCAACGGCCTCCGCATCGCCCGACTCCTGGGCGTCGATCAGATGCTCGTACGCGTCGCCCGGGAATTTGGAATCGATCGGCAGCAGCACGGGATCGCCCTCGTCTACCGGTAGCTTGACGGCAAACTCAACGCGCTCCGAGGCACCGGGCTTGGTGGCGACGTTTTCCAGATACTGGTCGGGTGTAAGGATGTCCGCCAGAATTGCACCCAGCTGCACCTCGCCCAAAATGCCGCGCGCTTTTACATTGCCCAGCACACGCTTGAGGTCGCCTACGCCGGTGGCGATAGATTGCATATCGCCCAGGCCCTTATACACGGCCTCGAGCTGGTCGCTCACCTGCTTAAACGATGCCGACAGTCGGTCGTTGAGCGTGCGGGAGAGCTTCTCGTCCACCGTCGCGCGCATCTGATCGAGCTGCACGTTGTTGTCTTTGCGGATGGCGCCCAGCTGAGCATCGACCGTCTCGCGCACCTTGTCCAGGCGATGCTCGATGCCCTCGCGATTGGCGCCGAGCTGTTGGGCCGTCTCGCGGCGCAGGTCATCCATCCGGTCACCAGCTTGCGAGAACTCGCGTGCGATGGTCAGGTAACGTTGCTGCTCCACGGCCGCATCGGTCGTCTGCTGCTGCGCGATGGCATTGGCCGTGCGGCGGGTTTCGGCCAGCGCGACGTTCAGGGCATCGAGCGCGTTGTTGGCCTGCTCGAGTGCTGCCAGCGTTTCCGCGCCACCGTCGCCACGCTCCCGCAACTCGGCACGCAGGCTCTTGAGCTGAAGGGCGCAAGCCGCAGCAACCCCCACCGCCACCAAGGCGATCGCAGCAAGCACAATATCAATAGCAGACATAATCTCCGCCCAACAAACCCAATCGAGCACCAATCAAAACCGCGATCAATCTTACCCCGCCACACACACCGGGCGCCCGGCCCCTTCTTGGGTGCCCC
>USHR01000160.1 GCA_900554495.1 uncultured Collinsella sp. | reverse complement strand
CGTCCACGGCGACTCGCGCGGCTGGTTCAAGGAGAACTGGCAGCGCGCCAAGATGTGCGCCCTGGGCATCCCGGATCTCAGGGTCGTCCAGAACAACATCTCCTACAACGACAGCCGCGGCGTCACCCGCGGCATCCACGCCGAGCCCTGGGACAAGTTCATCTCCGTGGCGCGCGGCAGCGTCTTCGGCGCCTGGGTGGACCTGCGCGAGGGCAGTGACACCTACGGCAAGGTCTACACCTGCACCCTGGACCCGTCCAGGGCCATCTACGTCCCGCGCGGCGTGGGCAACTCCTTCCAGGCGCTGGAGGACGGCACCGCCTACACCTACCTGGTGGACGCCCACTGGTCGCTCGAGCTGAAGAGGACCTACACCTTCGTGAACCTCGCCGACCCCGAGCTCGCCATCGAGTGGCCCATCCCGCTCGATGAGGCCACTGTATCCGAGGCGGACCTGAACCACCCGATGCTCAAGGACGTCGTCCCAATGGCGCCCAAGAGGACGCTCGTCACCGGCTGCAACGGCCAGCTGGGCCGCGCGGTGCGCGCGCTGGCGGAGGAACGCGGCGTCGCCAAGGACTTCGACTTCTGCGACATCGACACCTTCGACATGTCCGACCCGGCGGCCTACTCCAAGTACGACTGGTCGCTCTACGGCACCGTGATCAACTGCGGCGCCTACACCGCCGTGGATAAAGCCGAGACCCCCGAGGGCCGCGCGGCCGCCTGGAAGGCCAACGCGACCGGCCCGGCGCTCCTCGCCCGCACCTGCGCCGAGCACGGCATCACGCTCGTGCACGTCTCCTCCGACTACGTCTTCGACGGCACCGCCGAGGTGCACGACGAGGAGGAGCCCCTCAGCCCGCTTTCCGTCTACGGCCAGACCAAGGCCGCGGGCGACATCGCCGTGGCGGGGTGCCCACGCCACTACATCATGCGCTCCAGCTGGGTCATCGGCGAGGGCCACAACTTCGTGAAGACCATGAAGGGGCTGTCCGACCGCGTGGCCGACCCCGAGGACGGGCTCACGCAGGTCACCGTCGTGGACGACCAGCTGGGACGCCTGACCTTCACGCGCGACATGGCGCAGGCAATCTTCCACGTGCTGGGGAGCCGCGCCCCCTACGGCACCTACGACTGCACCGGCTCGGGTGCGGTCAGGTCCTGGGCGGACATCGCGCGCGCCGTCTTCGAGGCCGCCAACGGCAACGGGGAGAAGGTCGTGCCGGTCAGCACCGCCGACTACTACGGCGGCGCCGAGGGACCCGTCGCCCCGCGCCCGGTTCACTCCGCGCTCGACCTTTCCAGGCTCGAGTCGGTCGGGTTCCACATGCCCGACTGGGAGGAAGAGCTTGGGGAGTACCTCAAGACGCTCTAGCCTCTATCAACTTTTCGAGAGTAAAAGCCGCCGTTCTTTAACGGCGGCTTTTCTTGTTGATGGCTATCTGCGCAGTGGTGCCAATAGTATTTTGCGGAAGATCTTTCACTCGCTTGGCGTGGTGGCGGACCTGCCGGGCTGGTCATCGTAGGCGTATTTGCTGTACACGTTGACCTCCCACTGCTTTTTTTCGATCTTTGCCACGGAATCGAGGATGAAGCCGGTCGCAAGGCTCAGACCGCACAGGAACATAAACGACGCGGCGAGCATGGCGGTGGGGAAGCGCGGAACGAGGCCGGTCTGGAAATACTCGACAACGATGGGCATGCCCAAGGCGAGGCCGATCACCGCAAACAGAAGCGCGACGAGGCTGAAGAACTTCAGAGGGCGGTAGTCCTTGAACAGCGTGCCAATCATCGCAACGACTTTAATGCCGTCGCTTACGGTATTGAGCTTGGACTCGGAACCTTCCGGACGGTCGCGGTACTCGATGGGCACATCCTTGATGCGCCAGCGGTGGTCGACGGCGTGGATCGAGAGCTCGGTTTCGATCTGGAAGCCCTCGGAAAGCACAGGGAAGGTTTTAACGAACGGGCGGCTCATGGCACGGTAGCCGGTCATGACATCATCGAAGCTGTAGCCATAGATCCACTTGATCATGGCACGGACCAGATTGTTGCCAAAGCCGTGGAAGGCACGCTTGTTCTCCTCGGCATAGGTGCCGTTGGAAAGGCGATCGCCTACGGTCATGTCGGCCGTGCCGCTGAGGATAGGCTCGCAGAGGGCTTTGGCCGCCTCGGCGGGGTAGGTGTCGTCGCCGTCGACCATCAGGTAGCAATCGGCGTCGATGTCGCGAAACATCTGGCGGCACACGTTGCCCTTTCCCTGACGGGGCTCAAAGCGGACCGTGGCGCCGTGCTCGGTGGCGATGCGTGAGGTATCGTCCGACGAGTTGTTGTCATAGACATAGACCGTCGCTTGCGGAAGCTCGCGGTGAAAGTCGTCGATGACTTTGCCGATCGTGAGCGCTTCGTTGTAGCAGGGGATGATGACGGCGATGGATTCAGAATTCACTCAATGCTCCTTATACATTCAATCCTTGAAAGTATAGCCGTTTGGTCATGGCATCCTAAGATGTGGGTTAGTTCTCCAGTTTTGTTGCGTGAATCGTTTGCATGGTCGTCGGGTCTATACTGTTCGTTCATCAACGATTACGAGTAAAGGAGTTGCATCCGTGTCGGATCAGACAAAGCAACAAGAAACTCGCAGTCTGCCTGCGACGTTTGCTAAGAACGAATTTGAGAAGGATGCGTTTATCCTTCGTCAGCTGGTTACCAAGGATTTTAAGATCAAGTATCGCCGTAGCGTTCTGGGTGTCGCATGGTCGGTGCTCAATCCGTTGCTGATGATGATCGTCATGGCCATCGTGTTCTCGACGATTTTTGGCCAGGGCCGCAATGGCTCAATGACGCCCGAGATGTACCCGCTGTACTTGATCGTGGGTAACATTACCTTTGCCGTCATGTCTGAGTCTACTAACCAGGCCCTGACGTCGATCGTGGGCGCTGCCCCTCTGCTCAAGAAGGTTAAGGTGCACCGCTGGGTTTTCCCGGTGCAGAAGGTGCTCTTCTCGCTGGTCAACTTTGCCTTCTCGCTGGTCGCCGTCGCCATCGTCATGCTGTGGTTCCGCGTTATGCCTTCTTGGCACCTTATTCTGCTGCCGGTTTGCCTGCTGCTGCTTATGTGCTTCTGCATGGGCCTGGGCATGATGCTCTCTGCCCTTACGGTCTTCTTCCGCGACGTTATGCATCTGTGGAGCGTCGTCATTACGGCGTGGACTTACATTACGCCCATCTTCTGGACGACTGACTATATTGCGCAAATGCCGCATCTCGTGCGTATCTTGATGTATGCGAACCCCATGTTCAACTACCTGCAGTTTATGCGCGATATCTTCCTGTTCCAGACTACGCCCTCGCTTATGACGTTTGGTATGTGCGTTGCCTGGGCGGTTCTTGCGCTTATTATTGGCTATACCGTGTTCCATAAGTCCGAGCGCAAGTTCATCCTCTACATCTAAGGAGTGCTGTGATGACTGAATCTGTTGTTGATTACAGCGAGCAGCCTCTGGCTGTCGAGGTCGACGACGTCACCATGATCTTTAACATGGCGTCCGAGTCGCTGACCAACCTCAAGGAGTACTTCATTAAGCTTGCCAAGCACGAGCTGTTCTTTGAGGAGTTTAGGGCGCTTAAGCACATCTCGTTTGATATTCATCGCGGCGAGGTTGTGGGTCTGGTCGGCACCAATGGCTCCGGCAAGTCTACGATGCTCAAGATTATCGCTGGCGTTCTTGAGCCTAGCGAGGGCAGCGTTAAGGTGCACGGTAACATCGCGCCGCTGATTGAGCTTGGCGCCGGCTTTGACCCCGAGCTGACCGCCCGCGAGAACATCTATCTGAACGGCGCCCTGCTCGGCTACACCAAGGAGTTCATCGATGCCAACTTTGACGGCATTATTGAGTTCGCTGAGCTTCAGAACTTTGTCGATATGCCGCTCAAGAACTTCTCCTCGGGCATGGTGGCGCGTATCGCCTTTGCAATCGCGACGATTACCGAGCCCGATATTCTGATCGTTGACGAGACGCTGTCCGTCGGTGACGTGTTCTTCCAGCAGAAGTGCGAGGACCGCATCCAGCACTTTATCCAGAGCGGCGACGTGACGGTTCTGTTCGTTTCGCACTCCATGGAGCAGGTTGAGCGCATCTGCCAGCGTGCCGTTTGGATTGAGAAGGGTGACCTTCGCATGGACGGCCCAGTCGATGAGGTCTGTAAGGCGTATCGCGAGCAGTTCAACTAGGTTATAATTACTTGTGCCTAACAGGCTTGCGCTTGCTTGGGCGTGCGGTTATTTGCTCCATTAGCTCAGTTGGATAGAGCAGGGGACTTCTAATCCCAAGGTCGACGGT
>USHR01000159.1 GCA_900554495.1 uncultured Collinsella sp. | reverse complement strand
ATCTCGTACTGGCTATGTACGAACTTTGCGGCTGGTTTTCTGTTTTCGAGCCGACCCCCGCTGTCGAAATGCAGTTAAAAATCGCGTTAAAGGAGAATCGCAATTCCAGCACGCAGGATCTGTTCGAACTTGGAGAAGGCGAAGACGAGGTTCCTTGGAAACGAGTTTACGCCCGCGCAACCGTAAAGGCCACAGATAAAGAAGGCCAAACGAACAAGCGTGAGGATGGAAGAGAGGTTACGAAACTCAAAGGCACTTCTCTTTGGATGAGAAAGCCGCTCATCGAGCTAAGCGATCTGCATCGGTTCGCCGACAAGGTCAAAAGTCAAATGTGGGGAAAGCAGTTTTATGATGCCGCTCAGCAGGTTATCGGCATTGCTGCGTCTCCACTCGAGGTTGCAGGAATCTTGCTTCTAAACCGTCCGCGGCGTCTTGGCGGCGCGGGCTTCACGAACGTTTATGCCAACGACTTAACTCCTCTTTCCATATCGGCGCAAAGCATTGCAGGTCAAAAGGTCTGCTACGGCGATATCATGATCGTAAATCCGATTCTTATGAAAGGGGCAATTATCGAAATCCAAGGTGAAGTCATTCATGGCTCAGGTGCAATACTTGACCACGATGCGGAACGCATGACTGCGTTGCAGAGCATGGGATTCGATGTATTCCTGGTGACTCACGATATGCTCAACGATTCAAAGCAGCTAGACACCATAGTCAGAAGTGTCTGCGACCGTTTAGGGATTCGCTATAAAGTCAAAACTGAAGCAATGAAATCCGCCGAGACGCGACTGCGAGCAAATGTTTTGTGCAACTGGTTGGAAATCGGAAATTAGCCGGCGAAAATGAATTTGAACGAGCATATTTGCTTGTTAGTGAATCAGTGCCATTTCAAAACTATGCCGGATTACGGGGCTGGACCCGGACCGGCCGTCCATGCCCTGCATTTCACGGAATGCGCAAGTCGTCTACCTGCGGTTTTGATTTTACCGATGATGGCATGCTCGGGTGTTCCCGGCCTGGCCCCGTAAACCGGCATGGTTTTGAGATCGCCGGGTCGGCGGGAGCGCGATTGGCCCCGGCAACGGGCCTGGCGCCGGCAAGACGGCCGTTGGACGGATGGCGGCCCGCGCCGCGACTGCGAAATTTTCCAAAATTGTCCTTGCATCGCCGTCCGAGTTCCCGTATAGTACTTCTTCGCACGGGGGCGTAGCTCAGCTGGGAGAGCGCTTGACTGGCAGTCAAGAGGTCAGGGGTTCGATCCCCCTCGTCTCCACCCGAGCATTGATTGAGGCTCCAACGCAAGTTGGGGCCTTTTTTCATATAGGCACACAAGGTCAAAGGCGGCACCATGATCCTCCTGGTCGACAAGATCGAAAAAAGCTTCGGCGCACGCGTCCTCTTTAGCGGCGCTTCCTTCCAGATAAATCCCGGCGAGCGCTTCGCGCTCGTGGGACCCAACGGCGCCGGCAAAACCACCATGCTCAAGATCATCATGGGCATCGACAGTCCCGACGCCGGTCAGGTCCAATACGCCAAGGACTGCCAGGTGGGCTACCTAGAGCAGGAAACCAACCTGGAGCAAAAGGACACCACCATTCTCGCCGAGGTCATGGCCGCTGCCAAAGAAATCCGCCGCATGGGCGAGCGCGCCAACGAGCTGCAGGCCCAGATCACCGAACTCTCCGAGCAGGGCAAGGACGTCGACGCCCTCCTCAACGAGTACGGCCAGGTCCAGGACCGCTTTGAGCACCTGGGCGGCTACGAGCTCGAGAGCAACGCCCGCAAGATCCTGTCCGGCTTGGGCTTTAAGGTCACCGACTTTGAGCGCCCGTGCTCCGAGTTCTCGGGCGGCTGGCAGATGCGCATCGCGCTGGCTAAGCTCTTCCTGCGCCACCCCGACTTGCTGCTTTTGGACGAGCCCACCAACCACCTGGATCTCGAAAGCGTCCAGTGGCTGCGCGGCTTTATCGCAAACTACGACGGCGCCGTCCTCATCGTCAGCCACGACCGCGCCTTCATGGACGCCTGCGTCGACCACGTCGCCGCTCTCGAAAACCGTCGAGTGACCACCTACACCGGTAACTACAGCAGCTATCTCAAGCAGCGCGAGGACAATCTGGAGCAGATGCGCGCCAAGCGTGCTGCCCAGGAGCGCGATATCGCCCACATGCAGGTCTTCGTCGACAAATTCCGCTATAAGCCCACCAAGGCCGCCCAGGCGCAGGAGCGCATCCGCAAGATCGAGCAGATCAAAAAGGAGCTCGTCATCCTGCCCGAGGGCCACAAGCACATCGACTTTAAGTTCCCCGATCCGCCGCGCTCCGGCGACATGGTCGTGGGCCTCGAGGGTGTATCCAAGTCATACGGCGACAAGCACATCTACAGCGACATCGACCTCAAGCTCTACCGCGGCGAGCACGTGGCGCTCGTCGGCCCCAACGGCGCCGGCAAGTCCACGCTCATGAAGATCCTCGCCGGCCTGGAGCCGCCCACCACCGGCACCCGGGACCTGGGCACCAACGTGGGCGTGGCCTATTACGCCCAGCACGCACTCGAGGGCATGACCGAGTCCAACACAGTCCTGCAAGAGATCGACACCGTCACGCCCAAGTGGACCGTGCCGCAGCAGCGTAGCCTGCTGGGCGCCTTCCTGTTTAGCGACAACGATTCCATCGAGAAGCAGGTTCGCGTCCTCTCCGGCGGTGAAAAGGCCCGTCTGGCCCTGGCCAAGATGCTCGTGGCCCCCGAGGCGCTCCTGTGCCTGGACGAGCCCACCAACCACCTGGACATCGACTCGGTGGACATGCTCGAGAACGCCCTGCGAAACTTCCCCGGCACCATCGTGTTGATCAGCCACGACGAGCACCTGGTACGCGCCGTTGCCAACCGCGTGATCGACATCCGCGACGGCAAGGTCACGGTCTACGACGGCGACTACGACTACTACCTCTACAAGCGCGAGGACCTCGCAGCCCGCGCCGCCGCCGAGGCGGCAGGGGAGAGCGCACTGGCCGCGACCAAGTCCGCTAAGGTCACCGCGGCCCAGCCCGACACCCCCGCCACCGCCTCCAAGCCTGCCGAGGGCAAAAAGACCAAGGAGCAGAAGCGCGCCGAGGCCCAGGCCCGCGCCGCGCTCAACAAAAAGCTCAAGGGCGTGCGCAACCAGCTCAAGAAGATCGAGGCCGAGCTCGACAAAAAGCGCGCCCGCTATGACGAGCTTATGGAATTGATGGCGAGCGAAGAGCTTTATGCCGATCAGGATAAGTTCAACGCCGCGCTGGGGGAATATAACGGCCTTAAGCAAGAGCTTCCCAAGCTCGAGGACGAATGGCTGGAGCTTTCCACCCAGATCGAAGAGGAGACAGCGCGTGAACTCTCGTAAGGCCGCTGCCGTGGCGATGAGCATCATCGCCATCACTTGTCGCATCTGCGGCATCTTTATGAGCGCGATGACCGTGCTTCTGTGCTTTAGCGGCCTCACCGCCAAGCTGCAGATCGTGGGCTTTGTCGTTGAGCTTTCGCGCGCGCTGCCGAGCGCCATCGCCGGCTACGGCGTCATCACCTCACCGTTTGGCGGCGTGTTCCGCTTAGATTACGCCATCGTCGTTGTGATCCTGTTTGTAATTGACTACCTGCTCACGCGCGCCTCGCGCCGCATCCGCTAGGGGAGCGCCATGTCCAGCAGCTACTTCATGAACCTGCTCGCCAGCGCGGTCGCCGTCATCCTGGGCATCGTTATCCACGAGAGCGCGCACGCCGCCGCAGCCTGGGCGCTCGGCGACAAGACAGCCCGATCACGCGGTCGTGTCTCGCTCAACCCGCTCAACCATATCGACCCGTTTGGCACCATCATCCTGCCGCTGCTCATGCTCGCAGCCGGTGGCCCGGTGTTTGCCTTCGCCAAGCCCGTGCCCGTCTACCTCAACAACCTCAAGCACCCCAAGCGCGACGAGGTCCTGGTGAGCGTAGCCGGCCCCGCATCGAACATCGCACTCGCGTGTCTTGCTGCCGCCCTCATGCGCCTGACCTATGGCAACCTCTACACCAGCATGTCATTTGCCCTGGCGTCGCAAATTATGAACTTCGGCGCCACGTTCATCGTTGTAAACCTGTCACTCGCGTTCTTCAACCTCATCCCAATCCCACCGCTCGACGGCTCGTCGATCATCGTCCCCTTCCTCAAGGGCAAGGCGCTCGCCAACTACTACCGCCTGCAGCAATACGCCATGCCCATCCTCATCCTGGTACTGTACCTGTTGCCCATGTGGACCGGCATCGATGTGATCGGCCGCTATTTCGACGTTACCGTGTATCCGCTTGCTGAGCAGCTGCTCAACTTCGCAATCGGGTTGATTTCCGATCTCAGCCGAACACATTGAGCGGATAGGCCGTTCCCGCAG
>USHR01000158.1 GCA_900554495.1 uncultured Collinsella sp. | reverse complement strand
TGGGTGCCGCGGCTTCGCTCACCTGCACGCTCAACGCCGTTACGAACCCGGGCGACGAGGTTATTGTTATCGCCCCGTACTTTCCGGAGTATCGCGTTTGGATTGAGAAGGCCGGCTGTACGTGTGTTGAGGCGCTCGCCGATGAAGATACGTTCCAGCTGAGCGTGGACAACGTGCTCAAGGCGATTACCGATAAGACGACTGCCGTCATCATCGACTCGCCCAACAATCCGACTGGTGCCGTATATACACGCAACACGCTGACGCGACTGGCCAATGTTCTGCGCGAGGCCAACGCTCAGCGCGATCCCGAGAATCCGATTATGCTCATCTCGGATGAGCCGTACCGCGAGATCGTGTACGGTGCCGAGGTGCCTTGGGTGCCCTCGATCTACGAGCACACCATCGTGTGCTACTCGTATTCCAAGTCGCTGTCGCTGCCGGGTGAGCGCGTGGGGTGGATCTTGGTTCCCAACACCAATCCGCAGGCTGCCCGTCTGATGCCGGCTGTTGCGGGTGCTGCCCGTACGCTGGGTTTTGTATGCGCACCGGCACTCTTCCAGCGCGTGATCATCGATTGCATCGATGAGCCGAGTGACGTTGAGGCCTATGCACGCAACCGCACGGCGCTTACCGACGCCTTGGCGGAGTACGGCTACACGTATGTTGAGCCGGATGGCGCGTTCTACCTATGGGTGAAAGCGTTGGAGCCCGATGCGAATGCGTTTTGCGAGCGCGCAAAGAAGTATGAGTTGCTTGCGGTTCCCTCGGACAGCTTTGGTATGCCGGGTTGGTTCCGCCTGGGCTATTGCGTGAGTTACGAAACGATTGTCAATTCGCTACCCGCTTGGAAACAGTTGGCGGACGAGTATCGTTAAAAGTAAAGCGCTCTGCCTACAATGTTTTACGTGAAACGGGGTTTGGTGTTAAGCCGGACCCCGTTGTCATGGACGTTGTGTCTTTGGGATGGAGCGGTTTTACGACTATCGAAGGCTATGCGTACAATGAATATAAGCGACGGCCGTGCCAGATAAGGAGACCTGATGCCCTACCTGCTTTCTTGTGACATTCATACCCATACGATGTTCTCTGCGCATGCATATTCGACCATTGAGGAGAATGTGTACTGGGCGGCAGAGCGTGGTCTGCAGGTGCTCGGATCTGCCGACCATTTGAGCTCTATGGTTACGGCTTGCCCCAATGACCTGCGCAGTTACCAGTTCTTTATCAACCAGGATATCTGGCCGCGCATTTGGAGCGGCGTGCTGGTGCTGCGTGGTGCCGAGGCCGATATCGTTTCGCTGGACGGAAGCCTGTTTGGCGAGGACACTCCTGTCACGCTCGATATTGCCGGCGATTCGTACAGCCGTCAGCATTCGCTGTTCGATTTGGTTACGCGTAATTTGGATTATTTGGTTGCAAGCGTGCATAATCCGCAGATTGCTGAGGGCGCGACGCTGGCCCAGACGACCGAGATGTATATCAATGCCCTGGAGCACCCCAAGGTGTTCATGCTGGGTCACACGGGGCGTTCGGGTGTGCCGTTCGATATCGACGAGGTGCTGTTGGCAGCTAAGGCCAAGCACAAGATTATCGAGATCAACAACCATAGTCTTGAACACGGTGTCGACACTGAGCATTGGGCCGTATGCCGCAAGATTGCCGAGCGCTGCGCCGAGCTGGGCGTGGGCATTGGCGTGTCGACCGATGCCCACATTGGCATGGCCATTGGCAAGCTCGATCACGCGCGCAAGATGCTCGACGAGATTCACTTCCCGCTGGATTTGATCGTGACGCGCGACCGCGAGACGCTGCTGCGCGAGATGGCGGCAGCCGGCGTGTGCGATCTGCGCAATGGGATGTAGCGGAGTTTATAAACCAAGCGAAGGGGGCGGCCCAGGCGGGTCGCCCCCTTTCTTGTCCCAAAAATCTACTGAGGTTGGTTAGCGGCGTTCGAGGACCGCTACGGTTTCGGTGTGGTCGGTGTGAGGGAACATGTCGACGGGCGTGATCTTGAGCAGGCAATAGCCTCCGTCGAGGAGCTGATGCAGGTCGCGCTCTTGAGTTACGGGGTTGCAGCTGATATAGGTGATGCGGCGCGGCTTAAGCGCGCAGGCAGCTTCGAGGAACTCGGGCGTGGAGCCGGCGCGCGGCGGATCGATGGAAAGGACATCGACCCGCTCGTTGTTATCGGCGGCATCCAGGATGTAATCGGTGGCGTCGTCGGCCATAAACCAAGCGCTGCGGGTGAGGCCGTTGAGCTCGGCATTGCGGCGTGCGTCGGCAATGCCCGCCGGGTTGCGCTCCACGCCGAGCAGCATAATGCCGATACCCTTGTTCTGGGCATCTTTAGCTGCGCAAAGACCGATGGTACCGCTGCCACAGTAGGCATCCATGAGCACATCGCCCTGGTGCAAATCCATGCCGTCGATAGCGAGCTGATAGAGCAGCTCGGTCTGTTGCGGGTTGGTCTGATAAAACGCGGTGGGGGAGATGTCGAATTCGCAGCCGAGCAGCTGGTCGCGCATGCACTCGGCGCCATATACAATGCGGGTTTCCTCGCCGAGGATGGCGTTGCCGGGACGTCCGTTGATGTTTTGGGCGACGGTGACGATGCGCGGATCGAGTGCGGCGACAGCCTCAAAGAACTCCTGCGCATGCGGCAAGTCGCGCTGAGCGGTCACGAGCGTGACCATGACCTGGTCGGTACGCCAGCCGCAGCGGACGACGGCATAGCGAAGCAAACCAAGATGCTTGTCCTCATTAAAGGCGGGAATATGCAGCCGCTCAGCTTCGCGTGCGATGCCGTTGAGAATCTGACGGGCACCCGGTGCCTCGACAGGACACTCGGGTACGGCAACGATCTTGTGCGTGCCGCGCTCAAAGAAACCGCAACGGACAGCACCCTCCTTACCGGGAGCAAAGGGAGTGGCGGCCTTATGGCGAAAACCGCGCGGCGCAGGATATTTGCCCGGGTCGCCCAGGGTGACGCCCATACCGCGAATGGGGTCGACGCTAATGCCCTCGCGCTCGCAAAGGGTAGCAAAAAGCTCCTCCATGGCGGCCTGCTTGGCTGCCAACTGCTTCTTATAAGGACGATTGAGCGCCGTACACCCACCGCAAGCTTTCATGATCGAACAGGGAGACTTGGGGTCCACAGCCTTACGCGCAGACGAAACCTGATCTTTATGCGAGCGCTTGGAGCGAGTCTGAGATGCCTTATCCTCGTTCCGACGAGAGCCGGGACGCTTGGCCTTAGCCTTGCCCTTGGCCGACTTACCCTTCGCGTCCTGAGACGACTTGGATTTCTTAGAAGATTTTTTCTCCTCCGACCCCTCAGCTGCTTCGATCAAAGCACGACGAGCCTTACGCTCCGCACGAGATTCTGCCATGAATTAACCCCACTAATTTATTAATTTAAAGCTACAAGCATTGTACCGTGCCAAGCCAACAGACGATATGCAAGCGGTTTATTGGTATCAGTGATAGGTACAACGATGATTGCCCGCTGGGCTCCGGGGCGGGGGTTAAGTTTATCGCGAGTTCCGCACGAACAGGAGGCCACTTAATGTGGCCTCCGTCGTGAGCAGGACTGTAGAGCAGGAAACTTAACCCCCGCACCCCCCACGCGGCGGGCAAACTCGCCTTGTGCTCTATCACGCTAAAGTGTATGATTCTGAACGTTACATGACTCACTTTACCTAACTAAAGTGCTATCAAGGGGGATACCATGAATGCCGATATGTCTCGTCGTCAGTTTGTTGGTCTAGCCGGCTCGCTTGCCACGGTGCTTGGCCTTGGTCTTGTTGGCTGCGGCGGTGGTGCCGGCAAAGGCTTCGCTGCTGGCTCTGCCGCAGCCAAGGACGTGAAGGGCGCCGCGGAGTCCAAGAAGCTCGTGGTGGGCTTTGACAAGTCCTATCCTCCGTATGGCTTTGTGGGCGACGATGGCGAGTACACCGGCTTTGACCTCGACCTAGCCAAGGCCGTTGCCGACAAGCAGGGCTGGGACGTTGAGTATGAGGCCATCGATTGGGATGCCAAGGACACGCTGCTCAACTCGGGTGCCATCAACTGCATCTGGAACGGCTTTACCATGGAGGGCCGCGAGGACGGCTACACGTTCTCCGAGCCTTACATGCTCAACGAACAGGTGCTCGTGGTCAAGAAAGACGCGGGTATCAAGAGCTGGGACGATCTTGCCGGCAAGACCGTGATTACCCAGACTGATTCCGCCGCACAGGATGTGCTCGAGGGCGACCAGAAAGATCTGGCCGCGACGTTTGCCACGCTCGATACCATCGGTGAGTACAACACGGCGTTTATGCAGCTCGAGAGTGGTGCAGTCGATGCCGTTGCCTGTGACCTCTCGATCGCCCAGTATCAGCTTGCTGCCAAGCCCGATGCCTATACGCAGCTCGACAAGCCGCTGTCCAGCGAGCACTACGCCGTTGGCTTTAAGAAGGGCGACACCAAGTC
>USHR01000157.1 GCA_900554495.1 uncultured Collinsella sp. | reverse complement strand
CGAGATGAGCGCTAGTCTCGTGGGCTCGGAGATGTGTATAAGAGACAGGGCATCGGGCTGCGCGTGAAACCGCCGATCGAGCGGGTCGGCATACTCTGCGGCGCAGGTGGGGCACATGGGAAAGCGATCCATCGAGGTGGCCGCTCGGTCATAGGGCAGCGAGCGGATGATGGTAAAGCGCGGTCCGCAATTGGTGCAGTTGATAAAGGGATAGTGAAAGCGTCGGTCGGCGGGGTCGAACAGCTCGCGCAGGCAGTCGTCGCACGTGGCGATATCGGGGGAGATGAGCGTCGTGTGGGCAGTTTGATCCTGCGACGCCACAATGCGAAAGCCCTGCTCGTTAGCGGCGTCCCAGTCGCCGGGTGCTAGGTCCACAACCTCGACATGCTCCACGCGAGACGCCGCAGGCGCATGTTCGGAAAGCGCGTCGACAAATTCGTCGAGCGACTCGCTTAGAGCGTGCGCCTCGATATGCACGCCATCGCCCGCGTTGAGCACCCAGCCGCAAATGCCATGCGCCATGGCCTCGCGATACACAAACGGTCGCATGCCGACACCCTGCACAATGCCCGTTACATGGATATGCGCATGTCGCATGCGACCCTCCTTCGTTGAAATGTGTGCTGTTACAGCCCCAAGCTCTGCTCGGTGGCGGCGCAGGTGAGCTCGCCGTGTTTAACGCCGCGCAGGCCCAGCAGACGGTCAGCCAGCTCGTAGACACGCTCGCCGCGACCCTTAAGCGCCAGAATCTCCAAGCAGTTGTGGTGATCCAGGTGCACGTGCATAGTCGATACGATCTCGTCGGTGTAGTCGTGCTGCACCTCGTCCAGGCGTCGCGTCAGGTCGCCGGTGTGATGGTCGTAAATCATGGTGAGCGATCCGATGACCTGCTCGTCGGGCGTTCGCATCTGCTCCTTGGCGATCGAGGCGCGAATCAGGTCGCGCACAGCCTCGGAGCGGTTGGCAACGTCGCCGCGGCGCGCGATCTGCTCGTCAAAACGGCGCAGCAGGTCGTCGGGCGCGGTGACCGAAAAACGGACTAGCTCGGAGGCGGAGCCGCTGCAGCGGCAGTCCGCGTCGCCAGTCGGCCCGTGCGAATGCTCGTGCTCGTGATCGCAGGCGTGCTCGTGCTCGGCCACGCTACACCAGCTTTACGGAGCCAACGGAGTTATGGTCGGCCTCGATGGCCTCCTCGTAGCCCTCGAGTGCGTCGTGCGCCTCGTGGAGCGCCGCCATGGCGGCCTCGAGCTTGGCGCCAATGCGCTCCATATCAAAGTTCTCGGTCGCATGCAGCAGCTGATGGCTCCACTCGTGGGCGAGCTCGATCGTGTCGTCGACCTGCTTGACGCTCATGGCAAGCTGGCTCATGTTCATTCCGACGTCATGCATGGGAAATCTCCTTTTGTACGGGTCTATTCAGTGGTTCAGATTCTACTACGCCTGCTTTGCGCGTCGCCGCATAAGAAAACGGGTGCGAGTCCGTCTGACCCGCACCCGTTCACTGGGGGCTGTTTGTGATTACCATACTATCCGTGGTCGCGGGCGCAGCGCCCGGCTCTCCGGTGAGCGGCGCAAAACCGCTCATGGACGGCAGCACATGACCGGCGTATTACAGGTGCTTCTCAAGCAGCGCCTGCAGCCTGGCCTTGGGCAGCGCGCCAACGGAGCGGTCGATTTCCTCGCCGTTCTTAAAGACAACCAGCGTGGGGATGCTCATAACGCCAAACTTCATGGCCAGGTCCTGATTGTCGTCGACGTTGCATTTGGCGACGGCAAGTTTGCCGGCCAGCTCGTCGGCCACTTCGTCAACGATGGGCGAGAGCGAACGACAGGGACCGCACCACGGTGCCCAAAAATCAACCAGCACGGGAAGACTGCTGTTAACGACGGAATCGAAGTTCTCGGGGGTAATCTGCTTAATGTCAGCCATGGTGACCTCCATAGTGCGACGCGGCTCGGCCGCGTAAAACTCAGTACGACCGTGCTTATACCCAACGGCCCGCAATGCAACCACTCGCGGGCGGCTCTTTTATATAATGGTGGGCACGCAAACGATTGGAGAGCGCATGCCCACGTCACAAAGCCAGAAAAAAGAAGCCATCGCCCAGGCGACCGAGCAGGAGCTCGCATCGCTCGCGGGTCGTGGCGTGCGTATCGCGGGCAACGCGTGCTCGCCGATTGTACTGGTAAAAGGCGATTTAGACGACGCCGAACGTGCGGGCGGCGAGCTGGCTGCCGGTCCAGACGGTGCCGCGCTGCGCAAGGCGCTCGGTGCCATCGGCTACGCGCCCGAGGATTTTTGCGTGCTGGCGAGCGTCGCCGGGGCGGGCGACGGAGCGGTTGCGACAGGCGAGGGCCTGCCGTGCGAGCTGTTCCGCGAGGCACTCGAGGCTTTGGACCCCGAGGCAGTTCTGCTGCTGGACGATCGCGCGGCCGATACCATGCGCGAGACCTATGCCGACATGCTCGTGGCAATCGACGACTTTGATACTGCCATGCTCAAGCCCGGCTTGGTCGCCCATGTGCAGGGTCGTCGCGTGCTCGCGCTCGACGGTTTTGAGGCGGCGCTCACTGACAAAGCCGCCAAGCAGCGCATGTGGGCATACATCAAGCAGCTGACCCCGGCAGCCGCGCCGCTGTAGTGGACCGGAGCCGGTAAGGCGGTCCTGACGGGTCGAGCGCGGCGCCGGCTTGTCGCACCCCTACATCACGGCGCGCAGCTCAAATCGGTCGCCGTGAATGCGAAACTGGCAGTTGCCGTCCATGCGCTCGACGGCAAGCTTAATGCTCTTGGTTCCAAAGCCGTGTCCGGTGTGCCCGGCTACGGGCATGCCGTCGACCATGCGCGGCGGGCGCCCAAACGTGTTGGAGACCAAAAGGAGCAGTTGCCCGTCCTCGCAACGCAGGTCCAGATCGACAAATCGCTTGCCCTGGGGAGCGGCGCTCGTGGCGACGATGGCGTTGTCCAGGGCGTTTGAGAGCACGCTAAACAGATCGACGTCGGCTACATGGACGCTCTCGGGTACGGCGGCGCGCAAATCGGCGGTGATGCCGTTTCGGTTGATATCGGAGCTAAATGACGAAAGCACGATATTGACCGTGTCGTTGGCGCAGTAGCGGCGCACGGCGGTGCGGTCGTTCGTCTCACAGAGTTCGTCGATGTGTTCGAGCGCCTCGTCGATGTGGCCCTCCTCGATCAAAGCCGCAAGGCCGCGCAGGAAGTGCCGCATGTCATGGTGGAGGACCGAAAGCTCGCGTCCAGATTGGCGCCAAGCTTCGAGTTCCTTGATGGCTGCGCTGTCGCGGGTTGCGAGCATCCAGCGCTCGCGCTCGGCGATTTCCTTCGCCTCGTATTCGCGCAGATACACAGCAAGAAACATAAGGTAGAACGCGCAAAGCGCAAACGCCAAAAACTCAACCGTCACCACGGAGCCCGAGTGGAAGAGCGTGGTATAGACGTTGGTGGCGTAGTCAAAGATGTAATAGACGAGCGGCAGGATGAGCAGAATCTCGAGCTCGGTGGGGGTTTTGACCGCCAGGCGCGGACCGATGTCGCTTGCCCAATGCAGCAGGATCGCAAAGACGACGGCCGTGGTGATAATGCGTGCCACGTAGTACGCGATTTGCGAGTCGGTGGCGGCGAGCGCGGCGATGCCCATCCAGTTGCTGAACTGGCAGCTCAGATAAGCACTGGTGACGCCCAGCATAACGAGCAGCGGGCTCAGGCGATAACGCGCGCACAGATAGATGACGAGCGGCAGATGCACGACGAGTGGATATACCTGACGGGCGAAAAGCTCGCCGCCGACGGCATTGGCGAGGCCGAATGCGCATCCGGTTACGGCGCCGACCATCACCAGCTCAAGCGCATGAGGCCGGTTGATCTCGATACCGCAGAGCGCCGCCGAGGCAAAAACGCCAAAAAGCAGGGTTGTTGCGTGGTGAATTGCCCAAAGTACCATCTCGGCCGTGGGGAGCATTAGCGCCTCCCGCCCTCGAACCGTGCCGCAAAGTAAGCATCCTGGAAACCCTGCTTGCAGCTGCGCGCCAGCGGGATGCAAGCGCCCGAGCGCATGACGATATCCGTGCGGTTGAAGTGGTCGATATTGCGCAGGTTGACCTGGTAGCTACGGTGACATTTAAAGAAGCTTGCGTTTTTGGCCAGCTGGTCCTCGATGTTGCGGAACGGCTCGAGCGCCTCGATGTCGCGCCCGTCGCGCAGGTGGAATACCACGTGCTTGTTGCGGGCCTCGGCATATTCGATATCGGACAGGCGCAGGGCATGGTAGCCAAAGGACGTTTTGGTCACGAGCTCATCGGTCGCGGCGGGTTGCATGCTCGAAAGCTCGCCGAGCAGTTGCGCCAGGCGTTCGTACGCTACGGGCTTGAGCAGGTAGTCGAAGGCGCGGACCTCATAGGACTCTAGCGCGAACTCGGGCGATGAGGTGAGGAACACGAGGCGCACGGCAGTGTCGGATCGGCGCAGCTCGCGTGCGGTGTCCATGCCGTTGACGAGCGGCATGATTATGTCGAACAG
>USHR01000156.1 GCA_900554495.1 uncultured Collinsella sp. | reverse complement strand
AGCAGCGCCTTCATGCCAAAGCGCGCATCGATCCATCCGCCCAGGATGTTCGAGACCAGACAGAACACGCCGTAGGCCATAAGGGTGGTGCTCGCCTGGACGGTGCCCATGCCCAGCACCTGCTCCAGATAGGGCGTCACGTAGCCGTAGAACACATAGACCGAGCCCACGCCAAACAAGAAGATGAGCATGCCGGTGATGATGCTCGGCTCGCGTAGTAGCCCCGCCTGCTCGCGGAAGGTGGCAGGCTCGTCGGTTTGCCCGGCGCGCGGCATAAACGCCACGAGCGCGCTACAGATCAAAACGGCAAAGGTCAGCGTGCCATACATGGCCACATGCCAATCGAGCGTGTCGGCCACAAACTTGCCGATCGAAGTGACAAAGACCATCGCCACGGAAAACGCGCCGTACACCACCGAGATGGCGAGCGAAGTTTGCTGCGGGGACAGAAGCTCAGGGATATACGTTACGCCCACGGCGAGCAGCGCACCCGAGACAGAGCCCAAGACAATGCGCGAGATAAAGAGAACCTGGAAGTTGGGCGCCAGTGCCATGACCAGGTTACCGAGCACAAAGACGATGCTGTAGCACACGAGCAGCTGGTAGCGGCGGAACCGCCCCGTGCCAAGCGCAAGCACCGGCGTAGCGATAGCGTAGACGAGCGCGAACACGCTGATGAGCTGGCCCGCAGTGGCAAGTGATACGCCGAGTTCCGTCGCCAGGTCGCTTTCGATGCCGATGACCACGAACTCGGAGCAGCCGAGCGAGAATCCCAACAGCACGAGCAGCGCCAGGCAGAGCTTGGTGCGCGCAGGGGAGAGCGCGGCGGCGGTTGACTTACTTTTAGGCGTGGTTGCGGCGGTCAAGGTTGTCACTCCAATGTCGCATGAATAAGCGGGATTCAATCCCTGCAACTCTAACAGAATGTGACAAAGGGGCAGTCCCTTTGTCACATGGAGAGCTTGCCTGTATAGTCGCAATACAGGCGAAGATGGTCTCAGGTACATCGCGGGCGACAGGAGATCCCATGGGTATGCACACGACAAAGGTTGCAGTGGGCGAGGGCAAGTTTGCGCTCGAGGCCCAGCTGACGGTGACGCCGCGAGGCATGGCGGTGTACGCCTGCTCGCCGGAGTTTGCGCACCTGGGCGCCACGGCGCAGGCCATTCCGCGCCCCGAGCCCGGCCGTACGGCAACGGTGAGCATCCTGGCCGTTCCGTGCCATCGAGACGAGATCCCGGCGCACGATATCGCGGCGGCGCTGGCCACGCGCTTTGGCGTGCCGGTAGTTGCAAGCACGGGTTTTCATGTTGAACAAGCGAGCGGTGACGACCTGCAGCGCGTGCTCGACACCACCAAGGAGCTCATCGCCGCGCTCGAGGAAGCCGCAGCCCGCATTCTGCGCGCCGGCTGGGATGAGGGCGGTGCGGGCGCCGAGGTCGTGGCGGTCGATGCTGCGACCGGCGAGGCGCTTGGCCCCGTCGACCGCATCGAGGCCCATGCTGGTGAGGGCATCCTGCATCAGGCATTTCTGACGCTTTTGGTCGAGGGCCGGGGCGAAGACGCGCGCCTGCTGCTCTGTCGCCGCAGTCCGCTCAAGCGCCTGTGGGGCGGGGTGCTGGCCGATAGCTGCGCCGGCCATCCGCTCCCCGGGGAAGACGTCGCGGCCGCCACGGCGCGCCGCATCAACGAAGAGCTCGGCATTACGCGCGAGCCCGATCAGCTCAAGCACCTCGGACACGTGGTGTACCGCGAGGACCACGGCGACGGTCGCTGCGAGTGCGAATGGTGCGAGGTCTACCTTGCCCATGTTGAGCCGGGCGAGCTGCATATCAACCAAGAGGAGATCTCGGAAGTGCGTCGCGTGGCTCCGTCCGAGCTCAAAGGCTACCTGCAGGGTCACCCCGAGCAGCTGGCCCCCTGGCTCCGCGAGGCCCTCGGCGACCCATTCATCCGCACGGCCCTCGCTATGTAAAAAAGACAGTCCCTTTGCCACATCCAAACCGTCACAACATTCGGCGAAAATCTCGAAAACGAGGAAAAGCGTCGAATGTTGTGACGGTTTTTGTCTAGGGAATCGCTTCTCATCCAAAAAATCCGCTTGACTGTATTGCCGCAACACAGCGCAACGTAAGGGGTGTCCGATAACGGGCGCCCCTTTTTAAGCGGCAACATGGCTGCGAATTCGGAGCGCCCCCAACAAGAAAGGTGGGGAGATGGAAGCGGAAAAGAAGGCGTTTAAGATCACCAAGCGCGAAATTGGCTTTGTGCTGGGTATCGTTGTCTTTTTGCTGGTGAAGTTTCTTCCTTTGGCGGAGCTGAGCTCGACGGTCGAGCTCACGGTCGGCGGTCAGACCTGTCTGGCACTGACGCTCGCCACGGTGGTGTTCTGGGCATGCGGCGTGGCACAGCCGGGCTTTGTGGGCCTGCTCTACTGCGCACTGCTCGTCCTGTTCAAGGTGTGCGTGGACGACACGGGCGCCGCGAGCATCTCGGCGACGGTCGCCTCCACGTTTAGCTCGTGGACCAAGGCCACCATGTGGCTCGTCATCGGCGCCTACCTCATCGCCAGCGCGGTCAAGGAGTCGGGCCTGGGCGAGCGCATCGCCTACGCGTTCATGCTCAAGTTCGTGCGCGACGCCAAGTCGCTCATCATCTCGATCTTCGCGCTCACCTTTGTGCTGTCGCTGCTGATCCCGCATCCGTTCCCCCGCGCCTTCCTCATCCTCGCCGTCGTCTCGGTCATCGCCGAGTCCGCCGGCTACGGTGACGACGACAAGGGCAAGCTCGGCTTCCTCGTGTTTGCCGCTGCTGCCCCGGGCTCCATGTTCTTCCTGACGGGCGACTCCACGCTTAACCCGCTCGTTGCGCAGTACAGTGCCGAGGCCGGCGGCATGAGCCCGTCCTTCGTCGACTGGTTCCTGTACATGAGCGTGCCTATGCTGGTTGCGCTGCTGTGCACCCTGTTCCTGGGCCTTTTCCTCTTTAAGCCCAGCAAGGAGCTCGTCTACGATCGCGAGCAGATCGTGGCCAAGCAGGCCGCGCTCGGCAAGCTCTCCGTCAAGGAGATCCGCACCATCGTGTGGCTTGTCATCGCCATCGCGCTGTGGCTCACCGTCTCGGGCGACTATATCGGCTGGGTCACCCTGGCCATTGGCGTTGCTCTCGCCATGCCCATCATCGGCGAA
Source organism: uncultured Collinsella sp. (assembly GCA_900554495.1). Classification (GTDB taxonomy): domain Bacteria; phylum Actinomycetota; class Coriobacteriia; order Coriobacteriales; family Coriobacteriaceae; genus Collinsella. The sequence goes on along the minus strand of USHR01000156.1, from coordinate 1,432 downwards.
GTCCTCACTCCCGCCAGCTGGAACGCTGTCGACATCAAGTCCCTCATGTTCCTGACGGCCGCCATGGCCGTGGGCTCCGTGGGCGGTGCCACCGGCATGAACGCCTGGATCGCCGACGTCGTGCTCCCCAGCTCCGTGCCTGAGAACATCTTCCTGTTCGCCCTGCTCGTCGCCGCGCTTTCCATGATCATCCACATGTTCATGGGCTCGGTCATGGCCGTGCTCGGCGTGTGCGTGCCGGCATTTATCAGCTTTGCCGCCGGCTCCAGCGTGAGCCCACTCGCCGTGGCGCTCATCGTCTTCACGTCCATCAACATCCACTACATCCTGCCGTTCCATAACCTGCCGATCCTTATCGGCGAAGGCAAGGACGCCGGCGGCTACACCTCCAAAGAGGCTATGCGCATGGGCATCCCCCTCACCGCGGTCGTCTTTGTCGTCGTGCTGGTCGAGGCCGCCTGGTTCCACCTCTTTGGCCTGATGTAAGCGGTCGAGCGCCCCGGCTGTAAGCAGCCAAGCGCTTGAACTTCGAGTGGTCGAGCGCTCCATTTGTGAGCGCCGCGGCCCCATTACGTTACCCCGTCCGGCGGCACCCCGTCGCCGGACACTCTCCCGAAAGGAGTACGCCATGTCCACTACCGATGCTTCCCAGATCCACGACCTGCGTTCCGCGCTCGACTTTTTGCGTGAGATGCCGGGCCAGCTGCTCGAGACCGACACCCAGGTCGATCCCGATGCCGAGGTCTCGGGCGTCTACCGTCACGTCGGTGCTGGCGGCACCGTCATGCGCCCGACCAAAGAGGGTCCGGCGATGGTCTTCAACAACGTCAAGGGCTTTGACGATGCCAAGGTTTGCATCGGTATGCTTGCCAGCCGCAAGCGCGTTGCCGCCCTGCTCGACCTGGACGAGGAGCACCTGGGTCTCGAGATCGGCAAGCGCTTCGAGAACCTGATCGCCCCTGAGCAGATCGCCGAGGGCAAGCACGTCGACTGCCAGGAGGTCGTGTACAAGGCGACCGACGAGGGCTTTGACCTGCGCAAGATCGTTCCCGCTCCCACCAACACGCCCGTTGACGGCGGCCCCTACATCACCATGGGCCTCGCCTATGGCACGAGCCCCGATGGCACCCAGTCCGACGTAACCATCCACCGCTTCTCCTGCGTCGACAAGGACAAGCTCGCCATGTGGATCACCCCGGGCAGCCGTCACCTGGGTGCGTTCTTTGACGAGTACTGCCAGCGCGGCGAGGATATGCCCATCTCCATCTCCATCGGCCTGGACCCCGCCGTGTACATGTGCTGCGGCTTCGAGGCTCCCACCACGCCGCTCGGCTTCAACGAGCTGCAGATCGCCGGCGCCCTGCGCGGCCGCGCCGTCGAGCTTGCCGACTGCGTCACCGTTCCTGTCTCTTATACACATCTCCGAGCCCAC
>USHR01000155.1 GCA_900554495.1 uncultured Collinsella sp. | reverse complement strand
ATCTACTGGTTTGATATCACTGCGCAGGAGAAGGCCGCCATCGACCGCCTGTACGCCTTCGGTGCTACGGGCTTCCCGTTCACCAAGACGGCCCTTTTGCTCGATAGCCACAGCGAGGGCGTCTATGATGCGGCGATTGCTATGTACAAGTCCACATGCGCGTACTGCAAGTGGGAGGACCAGGGCATTGTCACCATCAGCGGTATGACCGAGCGCGACAGCATGGCATCGTCGCCCAAGTTAGAAGAGGTGCGAGAGCTCGCTCGCAAGCTCGCCTAAGGACAAGAGGAGCGCATGGCAATCAGCACAAGCGGAAATGCTTGCTGCCCTTACCAAGAGGATTGCTGATTGCCATGCAACGATGCTCCCGCGGACAATTCCGGTGTGCTAAAACGCCTTCTCGTTCAAGAATTCCCTGAACGCGGGGATGTCGAAGCCGACGAGGCCACGTCCACGTTCCCCGATAACGCCGTCCTCGAGGAGGCGGCGTTTGTATTGGCTTGCGTAGTTGCTGGCGACGCCCATGCGTTTGGCTATCTCCGAGACCCTGCTGGGGCCAGAATCGGGCAGCATCGCGAGCAAAAACTCAATGTCTTTATCGGAAAGCTCCCGATAGGTCGTTTCGAGAATTCGATCGCGCAGCTCCATGCGGGCAAGCAGAGAACCCTGCTGTACATCAGATGCACTGATTTTGGGCGAGTTCTCCGAAACATCCCATGTGCGATATCCGACGAGCTGCATCATATAGGGAAATCCGTCGACGGCCTTCACGGCATCCTCGAGCGCTTCTGGCGTGATTGAGCGGCCTTCGGCCTCAACGGTTTTGCGGAATGCGTTTGCAATTTCAACGTCAGTGATTCGTCCCAACTGATGATATTGGGAACGCCTGAGGAACGAGACGGAATCGTTACGCAGCAACGCCGATACTTTGTAGGGCAGCCCTGCCATGAGCAGGGCAACTTTTTTACCTTCGCGTACAAAGTGCTGGTAAACAGAGGCAAATTGAAGCATTTCTTCGAGATCGACGGTGACTTCATCGATGGTGATGAGAAGTCCGATGTCATGTTTTTCGAGTTGCTTAAAGATGCCATTCATGCGTGTGCGCCAGTTGCCCCGGGCCTCTTGAGCATATGTCCAATCGATACCCACTGGACCAATTTGAACGCCGTTTATGCGCGCGTGAGGCTGTGAGAGGTAGCTATCTGCGGCTTCTTTGGTTCGCTCGATAATATCTTCGAGCATGCCTGGCATGGCGGAGACATTTGCTGCGATCCATGGTAGCTCCTTTGCAAGTTTTGCTAATTTTTGCAAGTTTTGCTAAAGGCTTAACATGCTTTGTGCCGTGGGATTGCAGGAGTGAAAAACGGGGATTCCTATTATTCCGACTACGTTGCAACGAGCGGGGCCCGGAGCGCAGCATTCACTGCGCTCCGGGCCCCGTTGGTTTGTGGCTTGGACCAGTTCGACTGCCGTCGTCCTAGTCAAACAAACTCGGCATGTCGTTTTCTTTCATGAGGGCACCGGCTGAGGGGAGGCTCTGCGCGGTGAACTTTTCGGCGGAGACGCCGGCGCCGAGGATCTCCTCGGTTGTGCCGACGGTGGTGACCGAGCGGCCCTTCTTGGCCGTAAAGGCCTGGACGCCCTGCGTGTTGGTGGTCGTCTTGGTCTTGAGCAGCGACGTGTTGAAGTTCATCAGGCGGTAGTCGCTCGAGACCAGCGCGAGGTCGCGGTCCTCCTTGAGCACCTGCGCATACAGCAGCTTGCTGCCGCCGTAGATGGCGTTCTTGAGGCGTTTGCGGTTGGTCTTGGTGACGTATCCAGAAAGCGCGACGCGCACCACGCGGCCGTTTTCAAAGACAAACAGCACGTCGGCCTTATAGTCCTCGGGGTCGATGACCCAGATGGCGCTCTCGTCGGGTTCCATCTCAAGATCGGTGGGCAGGTACGAGCCCAGCTGGGCCGACTTGGTGTCCTCAAATGCCGCAACCTTGCACTTGTACACCTGGCTCTTGTTGGTAAACACGAGCAGCTCGTGCGTGTTGGAGGACGGGAACTCGATAAAGGGTTTGTCGCCGTCCTTGTACTTGAGCGTGGTCGCCTTTTTGAGTACGCGGTCCGTCATCTTCTTAAGGTAGCCATCGCGCGAGAGCATGATGGTGACCGGGTACTCCTCGACCTCGGGCTCCAAGCTTACTTCGATAACCTCATGGGGCTCGATCCTGCCCGTGCGGCGCGGCATCACGTACTTCTTGTTAACCGCGGCCAGCTCGTCGCTGATGACCTTCTTGATGTTCTCTTCGCTGGAGAGGATCTCCTCGAGTTCGGCGATCTCACCCTCGAGCTTAGCGATGTCCTTGGTGCGGTTGAGGATGTACTCCTCGTTGATGTTGCGGAGCTTGAGCTCGGCGACAAACTCGGCCTGGGTCTCGTCGATGTCGAAACCCTTCATAAGGTTGGGTACAACCTCTGCCTCGAGCTTAGTGCCGCGGATGATGGCGATGGCCTTGTCGATGTCGAGCAGAATTGCCTCAAGGCCGTGCAGCAGGTGCAGGCGCTCGGACTTTTTGCCCAGGTCAAAGTTAATGCGGCGACGCGTGGACTCAATACGCCACTTGACCCACTCGTGCAGAATCTGGCGCACGCCCATAACACGGGGATAGCCGTCGACGAGCACGTTGAAGTTGCACGAGAACGAATCCTGCAGCGTGGTCGAGCTATAGAGCTTGGCCATGAGCTTGTCGGGGTCGACGCCACGCTTAAGGTCGATGGCGATGCGCAGGCCCGAGAGGTCGGTCTCGTCGCGGATGTCGGCGATCTCTTTGACCTTGCCCTCCTTGGAGAGCTTGACGATGCGCTCGATGATGACATCGGTCTTGGTGGTGTAGGGGATCTCGTAGACCTCGATGATGCGCTCTTCGGGAATCCAGCGCCAGCGGGAGCGAATCTGGAAGCTGCCAAGGCCGGTCTCGACGATCTTCTCCATCTCCTCGCGGCGGTAGATAATCTCGCCGCCGGTCGAGAAGTCGGGCATGGGCATGTACTCGAGCAGGTCGCAGTCGGGATCCTGCAGGTAGTGCATCGTGGCGGTGCAGACCTCGTTGAGGTTGAAACCGCAGATGTCGGACGCCATGGCGACGCCGATGCCCTTATTGGCCGAGACAAGGATGTTGGGGAACGTGGTGGGCAGCAGGCGCGGCTCCTTCATGGCGCCGTCGTAGCTGTCGACGAAGTCGACCGGGTCCTTGTCGATGTCCTTGAAGATCTCGGCGCTGATGGGGGAGAGCTTGGCCTCGGTGTAACGCGAGGCGGCGTAGCTCAGGTCGCCCGAATAGTACTTGCCAAAGTTGCCCTTCGACTCCACGAAGGGGGCGAGCAGTGCCTCGTTGCCGGTGGCCAGACGCACCATCGTCTCGTAGATCGCGGCGTCGCCGTGCGGATTGAGCTTCATGGTCTGGCCCACGATGTTGGCGCTCTTCTGGCGCTCGCCCTTGAGCAGACCCATCTTGTACATGGTGTAGAGCAGCTTGCGGTGCGAGGGCTTAAAGCCGTCGATCTCGGGGAACGCACGCGAGACGTTGACGCTCATGGCGTAGGGCATGTAGTTGACCTCGAGTGTCTGCGTGATCGGCTGGTCGGTGACCTCGGAGTGCAGGCCGATGACGTTCTCGGCGTTGACCTGCTTTTTCTTTGGCTGGTTCTTCGTCTTCTTCTTTGCCACGATTTCCTCTTGAACTTCTTATGGGCCGTCGTTATCGATTTGCTGCTACTGCAGGTCCAGCTGGTCCAGGTATTCCTTGCCGTGCTCGGAGATATGGCGCTTGCGGCCTGCCTCGTCGTTGCCAAGCAAAAGATTGAACATGGTTTCCATCTTGGTGACGTCCTCGGGCTCCACCTTGATCAGGCGGCGCGTCTCGGGGTTCATGGTGGTGAGCCACATCATGTCCGGATCGTTCTCACCAAGACCCTTGGAGCGGTTGATCGAGCATTTCTGGTCGCCGATCTCCTTAAGGATGCCGTTCTTCTCGAGCTCGGTGTAGGCAAAGTAGGTCTTCTCTTTGCAGTTGATCTCGTAGAGCGGCGACTCAGCGATATATACGTAACCCTCGTCGATAAGCGTGGGCACCAGGCGGTAGAGCATGGTAAGCACAAGCGTGCGGATGTGATAACCGTCGACGTCGGCATCCGTACAGATGATGACCTTGTTCCAGTTGAGGTTGTCCAGGTCAAAGGCGCCGAGGTTCTTGATGCGCTTGTCCTTGATCTCCACACCGCAGCCCAGTACGCGCATGAGGTCCATGATGATGTCGGACTTAAAGATGCGCGGGTAGTCCTCCTTTAGGCAGTTGAGGATCTTACCGCGGACGGGCATAACGCCCTGGAACTCGGCATCGCGCGAGGTGCGAATGGCGCCTGCTGCCGAGTCGCCCTCTACGATGTAGATCTCGCGACGGCTCTTGTCCTTGGAGCGGCAGTCGATGAACTTCTGCACGCGGTTGGCCATGTCGGTCTTCTGCTGCAGGTTGGTTTTGATGCTCTGGCGTGTCTTCTCGGCATTCTCGCGCGAGCGCTTGTTGATGAGCACCTGCTCCATGATCTTGTTGGCGGCGTCTTTGTTCTCGATCAAGTAGGTCGAGAG
>USHR01000154.1 GCA_900554495.1 uncultured Collinsella sp. | reverse complement strand
CCTTCGTTTATGAAGGGCGACTTTGTCTTTAACCGCTGGCTGCGCATGTGGCACACCAAGCTGCGCCACTTTAAGCTGTTCAAGACGTATTACAAGTAGATGAGCGCGGCGCCCGTCCGGTTTGCATCGGGCGGGCGCGGGTATGATACGCGCAATTGCGCAAGCGTCACCAAGGAGGCGGCGATGGAAAAGCTGGGAGTTATCGGCGGCATGGGCGCCGAGGCCACGTCGTATTACTACGACCAGGTGGTGCGTCATACGGCTGCTGCCTGCGATCAGGAACATATCGACATGGTGGTGCTCTCCAAGTCGACCATGCCCGACCGCACGCTGGCCATTAAGACCGGCGAGCATGCCAAGCTGCTGGCGACCATGAAAGAGTGTGCCCAGGCACTCGAGTCGCTGGGCTGTGCGCACATTGCTATTCCCTGCAACACGTCACACTACTTCTACGACCAGATCCAGTCGTTTACGAAGGTGCCGATTATCCACATGCCGCGTGAGTCGGTGCGCTATGCTCTGGCCGGTGCGGTGATGGGGGAGTGCGAGTTCGACCCCAACCTGAGTATGCCGGCCGAGCCGGTGCACAAGATTGGCATCATGGGCACCGACGGAACCGTGGGCGCGGGCGTCTACGGCCGCGAATGTAAGGCTGCGGGTGTTGAGGTTGTCTATCCCAGCGAGAAACGTCAGAACGATGTGATGTCGCTTATCTACGATGATGTGAAGGCCGGACGTGAGCCCGATATGGATAAGTTCGACCGCGTGATGTGGGAGTTCGCCCATAGCGGCTGCGACCGCGTCATTCTGGCCTGCACCGAGCTCTCGGTGCTGCAAAAGTACCGAGAGATGCCCGAGATCACCCTCGACGCCATGGATGTCCTGGTGCGCGAATCCATCATCCGCAGCGGCGCCCCCTACCGCCTCTAGCTTCCGACCCGCCAAAAAGGGACAGGTTAATTTTGGTAGGTTTTATCTGGTGAAACAGTAAAGGCCTCGGCTCGTTTGGTGCGAGCCGAGGCCTTTTGCGTTGGGCGGTTGCTGTCGGTGGTGAACTAGAACAAGAAGCCGATGGCGATGAGGGCGATGCTGACGATGAGCACGGCGATGTCCAGACCCTTGATGGGGTAGCGCTTGTACGAGCTGGCGCGCGTACGCAGATAGAAGCCGCGCTGTTCTGCCGCCAAGGCTGTGGCATCGGTCTTGCCCACGCTCGAGATGAGCAGTGGCACGCACAGTGGCAGCATGAGCTTAAGCTTCTTGATGGGGTTCTTGGTGTCGTACTCGACGCCGCGTGCGGTCTGCGCCTCCATGATGGCGTTCATCTCCTGACCAAACACCGGCACAAAGCGCAGCGCCGTGGTAAAGGTGAAGGCATAGCGATACGGTACGTGCAGCACCTCGACGCAGGCGTTGGCAAGGTCGTTGAGCTTGGTCACCATGAGCATGAGGATGAGTGGTAACGCCACACCCAGTAGGCGCAGACAGGCCTTCGATCCTGTGATGAGGCCCGTGTCGGTGATAAAGCCCCACACCACGTTGCCATCGCGCATAAAGGCCAGCTGGAGCACCAGCATGATAAGCGCGAGCGGGATCAGCAACTTGAGCAGCGAGAACAGACGGTCGACGACGCCGGCATAGGCGCCCAGCGCAAGGGTGAGTGCCAAAAAGCCCAGCAGCGCCACGTAGGTGTCGGACAAGAAGATGCCGACGATGATGGCGGCGGCGAGGCCCAGTTTGACGACGGGGTTCAGGCGATGCAGTAGCGTATCGCCCGGCATGTAGTCGATGACGTTAACCACGGTGGACCATCTCCTTGGTAATTCGAACGACATCGGTGACCTCGCTCACCTGCGCAAAAGCGGGCGAGACGGAAGATGCCAGACGGCGCGAGAGTTCAATAACCTGGGGAGGCTCCACGTAGGCACGCCGCATGAGATCGATGTTCGAGAATAGCTCGTGCGTGCGGCCGCGGTCGAGGATGCGACCGTCGGCCATCACCACGATGCGCTCGGCAAAATCCGAGACGACTTCCATATCGTGGCAGACCATGATAACGGCGCAACCACGCTCGGCCATGGTGCGCACCGTTTCCATGACGGTCATGCACTCGCGGTAATCAAGGCCGCTCGTGGGCTCGTCGAGCACGACGATCTTGGGCTCTACGACCACGACAGAGGCGAGTGCCACCATCTGGCGCTGACCGCGCGAAAGCGAGAAAGGCGCCTCATCGGCAGGCAGGCCAAAGCGGTCGATGACGAGCTGGGCGCGACGCAGTGCCTCGGCACGGTCGATGCCGGCAAGCTCCAGGCCAAAAGCCACCTCGTCGAGTACGGTGTCCTTGCAGATCTGGCGGTCGGGGTTTTGGAAGAGGGTTGCGACTTCGCGGGCGATGCGGCTCGTGGGAACGGCTGCGGTATCCAGTCCCGTGACGCGCACGCTGCCCGAGGCGGGCTTAAGCAGGCCTGTGAGCAGCTTGGTGAGCGTGGTCTTGCCGGCACCGTTCTGGCCGACGATGCCCACGAGCTCGCCGGGATAGAGGGTCAGGTTGAGGTCGTGGACGGCGGCGCCGCCATTGGGATAGGCAAACTCGACATGGTCGAAGGTGAGTACGGGTTCGGCGTCCTTGGCATGCGGACGCAGCGACGGTGCATGCGGGGAACCGGTGGGCGTCTGGGCTTCGATGGCCGCGTGTGCGGGGTCGACGATGCCCGAAATCAGGCGCTCGGCCTCATCGACATCCAAGCAAGGGGTACCGCTTACCAGGCCATCGGCCTCGAGGCTATTGAAGATGCGCGTGACGCGAGGGCAGTCGACGCCGATGGCACGGAGCTCGTCGGTATGCGCGAAGACCTCGTGTGGCTCGCCCTGCAGCGCGATTTCGCCATGGTTGAGCACGAGCACGCGGTTGCAGTACTCCGAAAGCAGGGCGACCTTTTGCTCAACGACGACGATGGTGATGCCGAGTGCACGGTTGGCCTCACGCAGGGTCTCGAAAACCAGCGTGGAGCTGGCGGGGTCGAGTGCCGCGGTGGGCTCGTCGAGAACCAAGACGCGCGGACGCATGGCGAGAATGGCGGCGATGGCCACTTTTTGCTTCTGTCCGCCCGAGAGGGTGGCGATCTCGCGGTCGCGCAGGTCGCTGATGCCGACGGTCTCGAGCGTTTCGCTCACGCGCTGCTCGATCTGGTCGTGGGGAACGCCAAAGTTCTCGAGGCCAAAGAGCATCTCGTCCTCGACGACCGAAGCGACCATCTGCGTGTCGATATCCTGCAGCACACTGCCGACGATTTGCGACACGTCGGTGAGCGAGACCTCGCAGGTGTCGTGGCCGTCAACCATGACGGACCCAAAGAACGTGCCGGTGTAGTGGTGGGGCACGGCACCCGACAGGCAGGCGGTAAGCGTGGACTTGCCGGCACCCGAGGGCCCGATGATGCCGATGAAATCTCCCTTGTTCACGCTGAGCGAGATGTGGCTGAGCGCCTGCTCGGTCTGCGTGCCATAGGAGAACGAGACATCGTCGACGTTGATGATCGTTTCCATGGATACCTTTCATAGTCATTGGGGACAGTCTTAAATGACCAGTTGTTTAAGACCGTCCCAAAAAAGCTCGTTGTTTGGGACGGTCTTTGGTGGTGAAGCACGGAGACGGCTTTACGAGGGGCCCCAGGTTGGCGCGAAAGAGGAACGAAGCGTACTTGGGTACGCGAGCGACGAATGAACGCCAAGATGGGGTGGCTCGTAAAGCCGAACGGGTTAGTTGAGCCTAAGGGCCTTCTGGATGGGCAAGTAGAGGGCGCCGACCAGAATGGCGTTAAAGACGGCGGTCATGGCGACGACGGGCAGCATAGCGGCGGCGAGCTCGCCGACCACGCCGAGCATGGCCATCTTGATGACCATGAAGATGACGCCGGAGACAAAGGTGGTCAGGAAGGTTGCGACAATGGCGATCGCGGGCTTGACCTGACCGTTCTTGCCGGCGGCATTGACGATGCCGGCCATGAGCATGGCGGCGATGCCCTCGGCGGCAAAATCAACGAACGGCGAAGTGGTGGTGATCTGGATCACGGCAGCCGAGATGAGGCCAATGACGAGCGCCTGGCCGATGTTGGGGCGAACGACCAGGATGGTGAGGCAGAAGGCCGAGATGATGAACTCGGGGCTGATCATGCCGCCCGAGATGCCTGAGATGGCCTTGCCGACGGTGAAGTTGAGGATGAAGCCGGCGGCGAGCAGGATGGCAAGCAGGACGAGGGCGCGGACATCGAGTTTGCCACGGTCGGCGGTCTGGACGGTGCGGGGCTGGGCGGTGGTGGTGTTCTGAGACATGGTGAAAATCCTTTCGGAGGGGAAGTGCAAGAGAAGAAAGCGGAGGCGCGTGATGCGAATGCGATCGGGCTCGAGATAGAAAAAGGCCCCCGGTCGAAACCGGAGGCCTTCCAATCACCTAGAGCGCAAAAACAGGCGTGAGGGACTCACCGTCGACCGATCGTATTCGCATCACGCCACCACCAGTTGTTGAGAGACTTCATCGCGTTCTTCATGTCGGTGGCTCCTTTCGTGATGCCATGGTACGGTCGCACCTAGTTGCTGTTGCGCTGCACTATAGCACAGCAAAGTGTGTGCGGGGAAATCTTTTTTGAAAAGATTTC
>USHR01000153.1 GCA_900554495.1 uncultured Collinsella sp. | reverse complement strand
GTACCGCACCGCCATCGACCGCGTGACGGTCGAGATTCCCGCCGGCAAGCTCGATCCAGGCGAGGACCCGCTCGATTGCGCCAAGCGCGAACTGCATGAGGAGACGGGCTTTAGGGCTGGTCGTATTCGCTTTTTGACGTCGATTGTCACGTCCTGCGGTTTTTGCGATGAGATCATCCACATCTACTTGGCTACCAAGCTCGAGTTTGATGCGCCCAACCCCGATGATGACGAGTTTGTCAACGTGGACCTCGTACCGCTGCACGAGCTGATCGACGCCGTGCTCGACGGCAAGATCGAAGACGCCAAGACCGTCGTGGGCGCCTTAGCCTGCGATAGCATCGCGCACCGCCTTGGGGGCACGGAGCTTTAACGAGTGGGGATAGCCCTGGGACAAGTACTACTGATTGCTTTGTCCCAGGGCCTTACGTTGCTGATATTTCTTTGAGGATCACATGCTGAAGAGGTTTCTTTCGTATTACAAGCCCCAGATGGGGCTTTTTGTTGCTGATACTGTTTGCGCTCTGGTGCTTGCTGCCATTGACCTTGCGTTTCCTATTATTCTGCGCAATTTGACCGGTGGGCTGTTTACCCAGGGCCAGGCTGCCATTATGCAGGCGCTCGGTATGATCGCGGTGGGGCTGGTGCTGATGTATGCCGTTCGCTGCGCCTGCCGCTACTTTGTGAGCTACTGGGGCCACGTGATGGGTGCGCGCATGGAGTCCAAGATGCGCGAGGACCTGTTTGACCAGTACGAGCGCTTTAGCTTTGCGTACTTCGACCGCAACAGTTCGGGCGACATGATGAGCCGCGTGGTCAACGATCTGTTCGATATCTGCGAGGCGGCGCACCACGTGCCCGAGTGGATCATCATCTGCGGCATCGAGATTATTGGCTCGTTTGCGATCCTCTTTACCATCGCCCCGGTGCTGGCGCTCGCCATGGCCGTGGTGACGGCGGCTTTTGCGGTCATCATGTTTTGGCAGAACATGCGTATGCGCGAGGTTTTTAGCGACAACCGCAAAAAGATCAGCGGCATCAATGCGCAGCTGCAGGATTCGCTTGCGGGCATGCGCGTAGTCAAGAGCTTTGCCAACGAGGAGACCGAGCGCGCCAAGTTCCGTGCCTCTAACGATCGCTACCTTTCGTCCAAGGAGAACATGTATCACGCCATGGGCGTCTATACCGCGACGTATGGCCTGCTCTCGGGTGTGCTCTATGTGATCGTGGTGCTGCTGGGCGGCTGGCTGGTCGCCCAGGGACAGCTGCAGGCGGTCGATATGGCGACCTTTGCACTCTATATTTCGCTGTTCTGCACGCCGCTCGAGACGCTCGTCAATTCGGCCGAAACGTATCAGAAGGCTATCGCCGGCTTTAAACGTATGGACGAGGTGCTCTCGACCGCGCCGGATATCCAGGACAAGCCGGGCGCTACGGATCTGCAGGTGACTGCCGGCGCCGTGGAGTATCACGACGTGTGCTTTAACTACGAGGATGTCGAGCTGGGCGAGGGCTATGCCGACGAGCGTCCCGTTATCGACCATATGAATCTGTCCATCAAGCCCGGGCAGACCATCGCGCTGGTTGGCCCTTCGGGCGGTGGCAAGTCCACGACCTGTTCGCTGCTGCCGCGCTTTTATGACGTGGCTGCCGGATCCATTAGCATCGACGGCCAGGACGTGCGCGATGTGACGCAGCAGAGCCTGCGCCGCGCCATCGGCCTGGTGCAGCAGGATGTCTATCTATTTGACGGTACGATTGGCGAGAACATCGCCTACGGCAAGCCGGGCGCCACGGCAGAAGAGATCGCCGAGGCCGCCCGTCGCGCCAACATCGATGCCTTTATCGAGTCGCTTCCGCAGGGCTACGACACCGTGGTGGGCGAGCGCGGCAGCCGTCTTTCGGGCGGACAGAAGCAGCGCGTTGCCATCGCGCGCGTGTTTCTCAAGAACCCCAAGATCCTGATTTTGGACGAGGCGACGAGTGCTTTGGATAACGAGAGCGAGGAGGCGGTGCAGGAGTCACTCGAAGAGCTGGCACGCGGCCGCACCACGATTATTATCGCCCACCGTCTTTCGACCATTAAGCATGCCGATGAGATTGCGACCGTTGAGCATGGTCGCGTTGTGGAGCGTGGCACGCACGAGGAGCTTCTCGCCCGTGGCGGCACCTATGCCCGTTACTATCGAATGCAGTTCGAAGGTGCGCGTGCGCACGAGCTCGACTGATTGATATGACAGGAAGTTTATGGCTGACAAGAACCCTTTGACTCCGGAAGAAGTGACGGAGTTATTCTCCGAAATCGATGCATCCGGCGTCTTGGATCCCACGCTCGCCAAAAAGCGTACCGAGCGCATGCGTGAGAAGGAGGCTGCGGCCAAGCGCGGTGACAAAGCGGCGCTAGCGCAGCTGCGCAGCGAGGACCGCGCGAGCCAGGCAAAACATATCGACCCGCTGTCCGAGGACGATCCTTCGGGCTCGCAGGTGAGCCATACCATTACGAAGACCGCGATGGCCGTGGTCATCGGTATTTTGGTGCTGATCGTGGGCATGCAGATTGGCTACGGCGTGATGCGTCGTCTGAACACCGCCAACCTGTCCGAGAGCGTTTCGGTCGATACCGTTTCGACGGCGCTGAAGGGCGGCCTTGAGTGGGGCAACGGCTTTACGCAGTTCCCGCTCGACTTTACCGTCGATGAAGCCGATGAGCGTACGGGCACGGTCGAGGTGACGGTGTTGGACACATCGTCTGCCAACGAGCTCGAGCTGCTGTCCAACGGGCAGATCCAGGCCGCGGCGCTTGCGACCAACGCGCTGCTCAACGATAAGATCGACCGCGTGGTGTATAACGTTCACGCCTATATCGACGAGGATAGCAACATTCAGCACGATTCCTTCTTTGGCATGTTCCCCGCGCGGGGCCACCAGAGCGCCATTTTGACGTTCGTGTGGACCAAGAGCTCATCCAACGCCACGAGTATCGACTGGAAGATGCGCATCGTGAGTATGGATGACACCATCGCCGAGCGCATTCAGAAGCAGGTGAACTCGGTGTCGTCGTTGATTGAGGATCCGGTGGTGAGCCAGACCAAGATTGACGAGGAAAAGGCCGAGCGTGACCTGGAGCATCGTCTGCATGGCCGCGAGATTTTCCGCGGCGGCAAGCCCGATCGCACACCGTCCGAACTGCTGGAACAGGACAAGAAAAAGTAAGACGCCATCATCCCGCGTGAGCCACAAGCCCGCGCGGGATGATTTTTTAATCCCCGTCCCAGAAAAATCATTATGCATAGAAAGTCATAATTATCATTTCGTAAACATTTCGATGAAATTAACGCCATGAGGCATACTTGCGGTTACAATACCGCGAGGCCTAACTACACACCTTTAAGCCGGTCCTGTGAGACCGGGAAGGAGAATTATGGCGAACAACCATATCGCGGGCGCTGCCGCCCGCACCTTCGCGCCCAGCGAGCTTTGCCAGCGTATGCTGGCCAAAACCAGCAAGGGCACCTGCGGTCCCTGCATCCTGTATCTTGAGGATGGGACCATTTTTTATGGACGTGCATGCGGCGCCGAGGGTACCGCGACCGGCGAAGTCTGCTTCAACACCTCGCTCGAGGGCTACTTTGAGGTCATGACCGACCCGAGTTATGCCGGCCAAATCGTAACCATGACCTATCCGCAGATCGGCAACTACGGTATCGACGAGACCGACGTCCAGTCGGCCTTCCCCGGCGACGCCGTGCGCTCTGCGAGCGCTCCGGCCATGCGCGGCATGATCGTTCGCGACATGTGCGCCACGCCTTCTAACTGGCGCTCGGCCGTCAGCGTGCCGGAGTACCTGCGCGCACACGGCATCGTTGCTATCGAGGGTGTCGACACCCGCGCTCTGGTGCGCCATCTGCGCGACAATGGTTCCAAGATGGGCATTATCTCGACCGAGATCTTCGACGTCGACGAGCTTGCCGAGCGTCTGGCCGCAGCGCCTACGCTGGTAGGCGAGAACCTGGTCAAGACCGTAAGTTGCCCCGCGCCTCATGAGTTTGTGGCCGCCGACCTGCCTGCCACGCATGACTTTGCGCTTTCGGCTGCCGCTCCTGCCCGTCACAAAGTGGTCGCCTACGACTGCGGTGTGAAGCGCGGCATTCTGGAAGGGCTGGTCCGCGCCGGCTGCGACCTTACCGTCGTGCCGTGGAATACGCCCGCGAGCGAGGTGCTCGACATGAATCCCGACGGCGTCTTTTTGTCCAATGGCCCCGGCGACCCCGACGCCGTGGTGGAGACCTACGAGCAGGTGCAGCAGCTGATCGGCAAGGTGCCGGTCTTTGGTATTTGTCTTGGTCACCAGATGATCAGCCTGGCCTGCGGCGCCCAGATGGAAAAGCTTAAGTTCGGTCACCGCGGTGGCAACCAGCCGGTCATGAACCTGGTAAGCCGTCGCGTGGAGATCACCGCACAAAACCATGGCTTTGGCCTGCTGTTCCCCAGCTTGGGCAAGCTTGTCCCCGAGCTTTCCGGCGGCGAGACCGAGCATGCGGCCGATGGAGATCTGCGCGTCTGGGTGCGCCGCGGAATCGCGCCGGTCGTGATGAACGAGCGCTTTGGCCACATTCGCCTGACGCACGTGAACCTCAACGACGGCACCGCCGAGGGCATCCAGCTG
>USHR01000152.1 GCA_900554495.1 uncultured Collinsella sp. | reverse complement strand
TCGACGAGTCGACGGGTCACGCCCACAGCGCCCTAGCCGATGCGCGCGTGACCGCCAAGCTGCTCAAGCAGGTGATGGACGGGGACTATCACGTGAGTCCGCGCGCCCAAGAAGTCCGCCAACGTTGGGGGATGGGCGAGCGGGCCCAGACACGCCTCTCTAGCAAGTGCCCCAAGCTGGGCGACCTGCTGCTGAAGCTGAAGGCGGCGGGAAGGTAGGGGCGTTAGCTGTCTGCATGGCGCGTGCCTGTCGCGTATCGTTACTCTTCCTGCTGCTTGGCAGGCAAGATGTAGACGTTCTCGGCGTCCACGGCGATCTGCGCGGGGCGGTTGTAGAGGGTGTCGATCTCCTTTACGCTCTGCTTGAACGGCGTGACGTCGGGCGTCTTTGCCTGATGGAGCTTTTCGAGGAGTTTCTCGGATTGCTTGTCATTGAACTTTCCGATGCTCTCTCCTGCGCCTTCGAGCGCCTCGTCGATGAGTGTATGGTCGCCCACGGGGGTCTTTGCGATGGCGTGACCGAGCAATTTGCCCGCGGACGCGATACCGCCCAGCAGTGCCGCATCGACGGTGTCGACAGCCCACGCTTCGAGTGCGTTGTAGCAGTCGGTGTAGAGCTCGCGGTACGCGATCGAATCAGCCTCGATCTTCGCAGTGGCGTCCGCGAGCTTTGCGGGCTCGAAGTTCTGGGCGAGCATGGGTTCGAGGAACAGCGAGAACGCGTGGATGTAGGTGGCGAGCTGGCAGTCTTTGAGGTAGTCGAGCACCTTGTCGAGGCGTCTGCCCAAGCCGTCTCGCACCTCGATGAACCCTTTCTTTTTCAGATCCGCCTGTGCCTGCGAGCGGAAGAGTTCCATGTCCTGCGCGGACGACTGCTTGATGTCGAGCACCTTCATATGGGCGTTTGCCATGTAGGTGGCGTTGCCGTAGTTGAGGCCGTAACCGTTGAGGATGTCTGCGAGCGTCTTGAGGTTGCCACGCATGTTGGCCTTGTCGCGCTGACGCATGTACTCGAACATTTCGTCGACGGACTCCTGGATGGAGTCGAGCTTTTGGTTTATCTGCGCGATTGCGGCTGCCATGAATAGCGATGTTGGATCGTAAGGCACCTGCGTGACGCTCGTGGCGATGTCGCCCTCGACTACGTGGAAGCGCGCCTGCCCAAGGCCCTTGGCGGCGTCGCGGTAGCCCCCTGTGAGACCGCTGCCGTCCTTGAACGTGTTGAGTTTCGACGGATCGAGCGGGTTACCATATTTGTCAGTCGCCTGGAGCAGCGTGGGCACGCTCACCGTGTTGGTGACGGTGCGAAACATCGAGGGGAGCGAGGCGAACGCCACGCCGAGTTGGGGAATTCGCTCGAGCGGTAGCTTGATGGCGCCGGAGACGTCCACCCGCTTCTGAGTGAGCGCGAGGTGGATTTTGGTCGATGCGAGCTGTTTTGCCACGAGCTCCTCTCGGCCGTCGTTCGCCGAGGGTTTGGTCTCGTTGTCTGCCATAGCGCGCTCCTTGCTTACGTTGATAGTCGTGGGCATTATCTCATCGCCTGGTGGCTTGCTAGAGCGGGGTAGAGGCCGAGCGTCTGGCGAAACTCGTTAACTGATTGCATTTCAGCGGATTGGGTTGATTATAAGAGAAGGACGGCTATCCATCTGCCCTTCCCAGTTGAGTTCGCTTTGAGCTACTGTTCGTGCCTATGCTGCTTGGGCTCAAGCCTTCTCGCTGCCGTGAAGCAGGCCGTGGCCGCCATGGCCAATGCGATGCTGGCCATCCAAGTGGAGTCGCCGGTTGCAGCGAGCTTTGGTTCATCGGCTGTCGTGCGTCCCGACTTTTTTGTAGCCGCCTCGTCGGCGTCCTTTTCAGGAGTGGCAGGATCACTTTTGTTGTCGCCGGGTGAATCTACGTCGGTCTTTCCGCCCGCCTGCTCCCCTTGGGCCTTCCCCTCCACGGTGAAGGACGCATCGGTCGCCGTCCCGTCCTTCCAGACGGCCGTGACGGTGTGTCCGCCGCCGGCGAGCGTGTCCAGGTAGGACGGCCTGAGCTCGATAATCGTGCTGCCCCTGGTTGCGGTGTAGTTCTCGGCGGAGACCTCAGTTCCGTCCACGAGGAGACGCGTGAACTCATCGAGAGGACCGCTGAAGCGGAAGGTCAGACCGGCCTCGCCGTCCTTTGCATACGCCTGCCCGTCGCCCTTGGTGGCGGCATACAGCGGAGCGGTCACGTCGAAGGTGACGTCCCCCGCGTCGTCGACATCAAAGGTCTGAACGCCGGTCTTGCCGTTACGCTCGGCGTAGGCGGAGCTGTAGACGAAGGTCTCGTGGCCCGTCTTGTCGAGGACCGCGAGGGCTTGGATTTCAAACGAGCCCATCGAGAGCGACGTGGGGAACTCGATTTCGATATAGCCCCTTGCCGCATCGTAGCTGCAGCTCAACGTTTTGCGGGTCTTTAAAGAGTTCGGGTCCTCGACATAGCCGGGGTCGCCGAGGATCGGGGAGACAGACTTTACGCCGTCCGCGTCGCCTACATTGCAATAGATACGGAGGATCCCGCCGACGGGGACCCTCTTCGCGGAGATGGAAACGTTCGAGACCGTGGGCGGGTTCCGGTCGATCGCGCTGCCGGTCACCTCGAAGCACAGCTCGCTCGGGTCGCCAACCGAGAAAGTCGCGCCCGAAATGCCGTTGGCCCTGGCGTAGGAACTCTCGTACACATCGGTCTCGAACCCTAGGCCATCGGTGACCGAAAGGCCGATCAGCCTGTGCCTTCCGATCCTATTGCTGTCGAATGTGAGGTCAAACCCGTCGATAGACGAGCCTCCGTGATAATAGGCTGACGAAACAGAGCAGCCGTCGTCCGAATTCTCCCAGCCCTGCCGCAGTATGGGGGAAACGGAGCGAACGCCGTCGGCATCGGAGACGGTCCAAGAGATGTGGAGGTCGGCACCGGTTGCGACCTCCCTGCTCGAGAGCGACACGGAGGACACGGTCGGCGGGTTTTGGTCCTCGGGTCCCTCGGTCACCTCATACTCGAGGGGGTCGGTGGTGAAGGTCGGACAGTCGAGCCCCTTCTCCTCGGCATACGTCGTGTCGTAGACATCGGTAACCCATCCAAGACTATCGGTCACGCCGAGGCCGATGATCCGGTACCTGCAGGGCCGGTCGCTCGGGGAGGTGGAGATATCGAAGCCCGCGGTCGTGTTGCCGGTCGACGAGAAGGCGAGACGGGAACTGATTCCATGGTCTCCGGTATCGTTTTCGACAAGGACTTCGACTATGGGCGTGACGGACCGTACCCCGTCAGGGTCATCGACGCTATAGCCGACATGCAGCGTGGAGCCGGCCGTGACTGTCGTCGCGGATATCGTCACGTTGGAGATGCTGGGCGGGTTCGGGTCCGACGCGGCTAGGGCGGTTGAGGGCAAAGCAAGCGCTACGGTGGCGGACAGCGAGGCGAGCAGGCTAAGCGCGAAGCGCCTGGAGAATTTCAAGGAGGTCATTGGTGGTGCCGATCTTCCATAATTGTTGCAGCGATACCAGTATATCTTTGGCCCATGCTAGCCAGATGTTCTTTCCGCGAACGGCTCGTTAGTTTAGAGACGGCATATGGACGCCTGTCTCGTCCACGTTTCTCGTAAGGGCGATTATAAGGACATGAAGAGACTTTCTCGGAACAATCAATTGGGGATATCAAAGAAATGCTGGACGCCTCCTGATCGCTCAATGCCTTTGAGGTGAAATGCGGCGCATCGGCTACGTTGTTGAGATCATTTATCGAGCGATACGTCATTCCAGCTGAGGCCACCGTCATGAGGCTTCTGTTCCTACACCCCCCCCGCAATCCCGCGCGCGGCACCCAACAGCTCGTACTCCCTCTCGCTCCACTGGCACAGCTCGGCAGTCTCGACGGCGTCGCGACACAGGTCCAGAAACACCTCAGCTCCCTCGCAGAAGCACTCGCGGGCAAAGTCACCCGAACCGCTTGCGACGCACGTGCCGTCGGCAAACAGCTTCCAGCTAGACAGCTCGCGCGAGTCGTCTCCAAGCAGCTTGATCTGCAGTACGTGCGGGTCGCCGGCGGTGTAGAGCTCTTTCTCGAGCGCCTGCACGGTAAAGCACATCTGGTGGGGGAGACTGCTCTTGACCATGGCCGAGGCATAGCCGTTCGGCTTGTCCAGAAGATGCATTCGTTTTGGCTTGGCTGCCAGGTTGTGGAAGTTGCGCTCACTGCGCACGGAGAAATTGTCCATACGGACTCCTTTCATCGATATTGGCAGGGCCACCGTGCCTCTTGGCCGGTTGGCGTCGGGATCGTGGAGCCAACTCTCTACCCCGACTCTGGATAAAACGCGCCCGCTCCTTGCGGGCACGATGGGGTCTATCAACGTGTACGGACAGAAATCAAGCGCCATCCGCGAAATGACGCGCGGATGGCGTTGGTTTCCCAAGTGATTATTCGGCTTCCATCCGGAAAAGTGTCGAAATCAGCCGTGTAAAAGTACGGAAAAGTGTCGAGATAGGCACCTTAAAACTTCGGAAAAGTGTGGCTGGATGACAAAACAGCACTTAGAAGTCGGTGCTGGATGCGGGATCCTGTGGTCGCCTTCAGCCCTCGCTACTCGTCGTCCTCGTCGTTGGGGTCGCCCTTGAGGGTGTTGATGTCCAGGTACTGGTTGTCGTCCTC
>USHR01000151.1 GCA_900554495.1 uncultured Collinsella sp. | reverse complement strand
ACCTTCCAGCCGCGACGCTGGCAGTACTTCATGTACATCTTAAAGAGCATGAAGGTCCAGTCCTGCGCCTCCAGGCCACCCTGTCCGGGCTTGATGGTCACAATCGCGTCGCCGTGATCGAACTCACCGGTAAACCAGCTCGAAAGCTCAAGCTCATCGATGGCACGGGCCAGGCGCTCAGCCGTGGCTGCAGCCTCCTCGCGAAGGGCGGCGGCGTCGGGGTCATCCCCCATCTCCTCGGCAAGCTCCAGCGCGGCGCGGGCATCGGAAAGCTCGCCGCGCGCGGTGTCCACGGCAGCGATATCTTCCTTGGTGCGCGCGATCTCCTCCATGGTGGCACGGGCGGCGTCGGCGTCATCCCAAAAGCCAGGGGCAACACTTTTGGCCTCGAGCTCGAACACGCGGGTACGCTTCTCGTCCAGGTGGAGATACGACTCGACCTCACCGAGCCGGTCCGCAAACGCGTCCAGCTCGGCGGGCGTTACCTCTAAAGCCTCAGCCATTAACGATTCCTGCCGTGGCAGTACTTAAACTTCTTGCCGCTACCGCAGGGGCACGGGTCGTTGCGGCCCACGTTGACGTACGGATCGTCGCTCTCGGACTTGCGATAGGTGGTCACCTTGCCACCGTTGTTGACGGCAGCCGGACCACCCTGGACAGCCATGCGGGCCTGCACCTGCGCCTGCTTGCGCAGCACCGAGCCGCCGTTGTCACCATCGACCTCGGCAGGACCGGAGAAGTGCGCACCCTCGAGCGCGGGCTCCTCCTTGTGCTCCACGGCACGCGGGGCAGCCTTGATCTCGATGCGCAGAACCGTACGCAGATAATCCTCGTACATGGTATCGACGAGTATCTGGAACGCGCCGTAGGCCTCGGTCTTGTACTCAACCAGCGGGTCGCGCTGGCCAAAGCCGCGCAGGCCGATGCCGGTCTTGAGGTAGTCCATCTCCTGCAGGTAGTTCATCCAGCGGGTATCGATGACGCGCAGCATGACCTGGGTGTTGAGCTCGCGCATCAGGTCCTCGCCCAAGCGCTCGGCCTTCATGTTGTAGCACTTCTCTACGTAAGCCAGGACATCGGCAGCCAGGGCCTCATAATCCTCGTCGGGGAACTTCGGCGTATCGATGTGGCCGGTGAGCTCCACAACCCACTTGCGCAGGCCCTCCAGGTCGCGCTCGCCATCGTGACTGTCCTTGGTGCAGAACTCCTGCACGCAGCGGTACACGGTGTCGTGCATGACCTCGGTGATGTGGTCGGTCAGGTCCTTGCCGTCCAGAATCTTATTGCGCTCGGCGTAGATGACCTGGCGCTGCTTGTTCATGACGTCGTCGTACTCAAGGACGCTCTTACGCATGGAGAAGTTGATGCTCTCGACCTTGTGCTGGGCGCTCTCGACGGCCTTGGAGATGATCTTGTGCTGGATGGGCATGTCGTCGCCCATGTCGGCCGTGACCATCATCTTGGAGACGCGGTCCATCTTGTCGCCGCCGAACAGGCGCATGAGGTCGTCCTCGAGCGACAGGTAGAACTGGGTCTCGCCCGGATCGCCCTGACGGCCGGAGCGGCCGCGCAGCTGGTTGTCGATACGGCGGGACTCGTGGCGCTCGGTGCCGATAACGGTCAGGCCGCCGGCGGCAAGCACGCGCTCGCGCTCGGCCTTGCAGGTCTCCTTGGCCTCGGCGTTAAACTGCTCGAGCTGCTCGGGCGTCACGTCCTCCATGGTCAGGCCCTCGTACTCAAGGCGCTCGCGCACCAGCTCGTCGGGGTTGCCGCCCAGCAGGATGTCGGTACCACGACCGGCCATGTTAGTAGCGATGGTCACGGCGCCGTAGCGTCCGGCCTGGGCAACGATATGAGCCTCGCGCTCGTGATGCTTGGCGTTGAGGACCTCGTGCGCGATGCCGCGCTTGGTAAGGGCGGCGGACAGCTTCTCGGAGCTTTCGATGGAGACGGTGCCCACCAGGACCGGCTGTCCCTTGGCGTGACGACGCTCGACGTCGTCGGCAACGGCGTTGTACTTGGCCTGAATGGTGCGGTACACCAGGTCCTCGTGGTCCACGCGCTGCACGGGCTTGTTGGAGGGGATGACCTCGACGGGCAGCTTGTAGATCTCGCGGAACTCAGCATCCTCGGTAAGTGCCGTGCCGGTCATGCCGGAGAGCTTGTCATACAGACGGAAGTAGTTCTGCAGGGTGATGGTGGCCAGGGTCTGGTTCTCCTCGCGTACGAGCACGCCCTCTTTGGCCTCAATGGCCTGGTGCAGGCCCTCGGAGTAACGGCGGCCTTCCATAATGCGGCCGGTGAACTCGTCGACGATCTTGACCTCGCCGTTGGTGACCACGTACTGCTTATCACGGTGGAACATGTACTGGGCCTTCAGCGCCTGCTGCAGGTGGTTGACCAGCTGGCCGGAGAGATCGGCATAGATGTCATCGATACCCAGGCGGCGCTCGATCTTCTTAAGACCGCGCTCGGTGGCGGCGATGGTGTGCTTGGCCTCGTCCATGACGTAGTCGCCCGTGGGCTCAACGTCCTCGGTGGCGGTGAGCATGTCGTGCGACACGTCCTCGCCGCGCTCAAGGCCGCGCACGGCACGCGCGAAGTCCTTGTAGGTGCTGGCGGACTTGGTGCCGGCACCCGAGATGATGAGCGGCGTTCTGGCCTCATCGATCAGGATGGAGTCGACCTCGTCGACGATGGCGTAATGGTGGCCGCGCTGAACGCGCTGCTCGGGGCGGGTGACCATGTTGTCGCGCAGGTAGTCGAAACCGAACTCGGAGTTGGTGCCGTAGGTGACGTCTGCCTGGTAGGCCGGGCGCTTGAGTTCGAGCGGCATGTTGTTCTGGAGCAGACCAACGGTCATTCCCAGGTACTTGTAGATGCGGCCCATCCACTCGGAGTCGCGCTTTGCCAGGTAATCGTTGACGGTAACGACATGCACGCCCTTGCCGGCGATAGCGTTGAGGTAGCCGGCCAAGGTGGAGACCAGGGTCTTGCCTTCGCCGGTCTTCATCTCAGCAATATGACCCTCATGAAGCGCCATAGCGCCGATGAGCTGTACGTCAAAGTGGCGCATGCCCGTGATGCGCTTGGAAGCCTCGCGCACGGTGGCAAAAGCCTCGGGGAGCATGTCGTCGAGCGACTCGCCGTTGGCGTAACGCTCGCGGAACTTATCGGTCTGGGCGCGGAGTTCCTCCTCGGTCATCTTCTCAAACTGGGGCTCAAGACCGTTGATCTGGTCGACGATCTTGTAGTAGCGCTTAAGGTCCTTATCGGATCCAAAGGACAGCAGCTTTGACATGAATCCCATGTGGTTTTCCTTTTTGGCCATCGCCCACGCCGTGCAGCTGCGGGCGAGTTAAACACAGATGATTGTACTTTAGCCAAACAAGGCGCGGCCTATACGGTCGACCTCGACCGCCACGTAATAACTACGACCCGACCGACCTGCCAAAAAGGGACTGGTTTATTTTGGCAGGTTTTATCTGGGAAAACGCCGTCACTCTGCCATTTGGTGCAAACCAACCCGTCCCCTTCGCACCAATCTGGTGCAATGGGAACGGGTTAGCCTGCACCAATAAAAAGAAAAGGGCCGCGCGCCCAAACGGATGCGCGGCCCTTATGCCATGAATGCGAGCGATTCCGCGGCGAGCTATTTACTCAGCAGCCTCGGTGGTCTCGGCCTCGGCAGCGGCCTCCTCGACGGGAGCCTCTGCGGGAGCCTCGGCGGCCTGCTTGGCAGCCTCCTCGGCAAACTTAGCAGCACGCTTGGCCTTCTCGGCAGCCTTAGCCTCAGCGGCGGCCTTGCGAGCGGCCTCGGCCTCAGCAGCCTTGGCAGCCTTGGCAGCCTTGGCCTCCTCGGCCTTCTTGAGCTGGGCGGCAGCGGCGCCACCGAACTTGTCGGCGAAGCGCTGGACGCGTCCACCGGTGTCGACGAACTTCTGCTGGCCGGTGTAGAACGGGTGGCACTCGTTGCAAAGCTCAACCTTCATCTCGGACACGGTAGCGTGCGTCTTGAAGGTGTTGCCGCAGGAGCACGTCACCGTGCACTCGACATACTGGGGATGGATACCCTGCTTCATGGTAGGACTCCTTATTGGTCAGGCGCTGGTTACCGATCAGCGCATAAGGCGTCTTGGTTTCCGACCAAGACAACAAACTCGGCTATGGTACCACGGCGCCGCGTGTCCCACAAAAGGTTCACGGTCTTTGTGCAACACGGCGTGGCCAACCGCAGCGGACACGCACCCTGTTGCCCCTTCTCCCATGTTGCAGACGTGTAACGCCGCAGTAAGCACACCCCTTTTGGCGCCAGACAGGTACAATGATGAACACTGTACCGTAGCGGAGCGCCCGCGCGCGCCGCAACCACGCGAAAGGGTTTCCCATGGCCGAGATCTCGTCCTCCCGTATCGTCATCACCGTCCTTGGCAAGAACCGCCCCGGCATCGTCGCCGGCGTCACCCGTGTCCTGGGCGAGGCCAACGTCGACATCCGCGACATCACGCAGTCCATTATCGAGGACATCTTCACCATGACCATGCTGGCCGATACCGCCGAGTCCAAGCTCGACTTCGCTGAGCTGCAGAAGGCCCTGGCCGAGGCCGGCGAGCTTTCGGGCGTCAACGTGTCCATCCAGCGCGAGGACGTCTTTAACTTTATGTACCGCCTGTAGCGAACAAGCCGCT
>USHR01000150.1 GCA_900554495.1 uncultured Collinsella sp. | reverse complement strand
TCGACCGCTTTGTGGAAGGTGTGTGCTAGCCCATGTTCGGCAATCCCTCGTATCCAACGTATCAGGCTTTTTTGGGGCTTGGCATCGCCGCCGCCATTGCGCTGCTGCTCATGCCGTGGTGGATCAAGCTGCTCAAGGTCGAGGGTATCGGCCAGCAGGTTCGTGCCGACGGCCCCAAGCGTCATTTGGTTAAGCAGGGAACGCCCACCATGGGTGGCGTTGTCATCCTCGTCGCGATTTCGCTGACCTGCCTGCTGATGGGCAGGCTCACCACCGAGCTCGTGCTCGTGCTGCTCGCCACGCTGGCGACCGGCGTGCTGGGCCTGATCGACGACCTGACCTCCGTTACGCATGGGCGCTCGCTCGGTCTGACGCCTCATGCCAAGATGATCGGCCTAACCATTATCTGTGTCACCTTTACGGTACTTGCCGTCAACTGGTGCGGCGTCGCCCCCGAGATTCGTTTTCCCGGCGGCCTGACGATTGACCTCGGTGTTCTTTCGACCACTATCTGCGGCCTTTCGTTCCCGTGGCTTTACATTGTCTTTTGCTGGCTGATGATCGCCGGTCTTTCTAATGCCGTGAACCTGACTGATGGCCTTGACGGTCTTGCTGGCGGCACCTCCATGATTGCCATGCTCGCCATGGCTGCCATGGCGTTTTTGCACGGAGACGTGAACCTGTCCATCTTCTGCACCGCGTGTGCCGGTGCCTGCTTGGGCTTTCTGTGGTTCAACTGCTATCCGGCGAGCATCTTTATGGGCGATACCGGCTCGCTTGCCCTAGGCGCCGCGTTTGCCTGCACGTCCATCATGACCAACACCGAGGTCGTCTCCCTCATCATCGGCGGCCTGTTTATCGTTGAGACCCTGTCGGTCATGATTCAGGTTGTCTACTTCCACTTTACGCACAAGCGCGTCTTCCTTATGGCGCCCATCCATCATCATTTCGAAAAGAAGGGCTGGGCCGAGACCAAGGTCGTCATCCGTTTTTGGATTATCGCTGCTGCCTTTGGTGCCGTTGGCCTTGCCCTGTTCTTCCAGTTGGGATAGTGGTCTTTCATGCCTCTTGCTGATGTCTTTAGCCTGCTCGTTTTGGGTCAGGGCAAATCCGGTCTCGATGTCGCCCGCTGGGCGCTGGCACATCCCGAGCGCGTAAGTGCCGTTACCGTGTATGGCGGTGGCACCTCTGAGCCCAATGACGCCACGCGTGCGCTCGAGGCTGCTGGTGCGTCGTTTGTCTATGGGACCGAACAGGTCGAGGGCGCCTATGACGTATGCGTGACGTGCCCGGGCATCTCGGAGTTCTCGGGCTTCTTTAAGGCCGGGCGCGAGCATGCCGCCCAGATTATGGGTGAGCCCGAGTTTGCCTATCGCCTGTCGCCCGATAACTGGATTGCCATCACGGGCACCAACGGCAAGACGACCACCACGTCGCTGGCTGATTATCTGCTTAAGGCTGCCGGCGAGGCCAGCGTTGCTGTCGGCAACATCGGCGAGCCGCCGGTCAACGAGATTGACGGCCGAGCCCACAACGAGTGGTTTGTGGCTGAGCTCTCGAGCTATCAGATTGCTACGACAACCGAGCTCCACCCCCGCGTGGCGGTGCTGCTCAACATCACTCCCGACCACTTGGGCTGGCATAAGAGCCATAAGAACTACGCGCTTGCCAAGATCAAACTGTTTGACAATATGGTCGATGACGATCTGGCGGTTGTCGACGTCGAAGACGCCGGCATTCGCGAGTTCGATGAGTACATCTACACGCCGGGTCGTCGCATCTGCAAGGTTGCCTTTGACGAGCCTGAGGGTGAGGATGCCGCCTTTGTGCGCGATGGCAAGATGATCGTGCGCCTGAAGGGCGTCGAGACCCCGCTCGTCGCTACATCCGAGCTCAAGATCTCGGGCCATCACAATGTTATCAATGCCCTGTGCGCCGCCACGGCTGCCCTGGCAGTCGGTGCCGATGCCGATGGTATCTGCCGTGGTCTGGCCTCGTTCCAGCCGCTCGAGCACCGTGTGGAGCCGTGTGGCGAGATTGACGGCGTGCGCTACGTCAACGATTCCAAGGCGACCAACACCGACGCGGTCGAGAAGGCACTGACGGCATTTCCCGATGACGACGTGATCTTGCTGCTCGGCGGCCACGATAAGGGCACGCCGCTCACGGACTTCGCGCGCGTCGTTATGGACAACGTGCGCTCGGTCGTCTGCTTTGGCGATGCGCGCGAGCGCTTCACCGCCGCTATGGACGAGGCCGATGTCGATGGCGATGTGGATATCGCCCAGGCGGATGACCTACGCGACGCCGTGGACGTCGCCCGTTCGCTGTCGAGCCGTGGTGACGTGATCTTACTTTCTCCTGCCTGCTCTTCGTTCGATGAGTTCTCGGGCTATGAGGAGCGCGGCCGCGTGTTTAAGGACTACGTGGCCCAGCTTGCCGCTGCAGCGAAATCACAAATGGAATAGGGGTTGCGGTGAGAGAGGAGAGCCCCCGACAAGGTATGAGGAGGCCCGACTCGGACCGTGCTTCCTCACGTCGTATCACACCGCGTTCCAGCCGCGGCGGGCAGTCGTTTAGCGAACGCTATATTGCCGGCGTTCCCGCCCGTATCATGCGCCCCCGTTTGATATTCATGGCCTGCCTGTTTACCTTGGTATGCTTTGGCCTGCTGATGGTGTACTCGGCGTCTTCGGTCGAGGCGCTGCACGAGAATGGCTCGGCGACGTTTTTTCTGGGTCGACAGGCCGCGTTTGCCGTGGTCGGTGTTCTGGCGCTGATTGCCATCGTGCGCGTTTTGCCGGACAGCTGGTTTGGGGAGGATGTGCTCAGGATCTTCCTTATCGGCATGATAGGGCTACTGCTTCTGGTGTTCTTGGTGGGCAGCGGCAGCCGTGGCGCCACGCGCTGGCTTAACATCGCCGGTATTCAGTTCCAGCCTTCCGAGTTTTTAAAGCCATTTGCCATTGCGTATTCGGCCATCATGCTTGATCGCTTCTTTTCGCCCGGTGGCAACATCAACGAATTCCTTCGCAAGATGGGCATCTACCTGGGCATTTCGCTCTTTCTGATCTTTATCCAGCCCGATTTCGGTACTGTCCTGATCATCCTGTTGACCCTCATGTGCATGGCGTTGTTTGCGGGTCTCGACCCCAGATTTATCATCGGCGTGCTAATCTTCGGCATTCTCGTGATCGTGATTGCGCTTGTCGCAGAGCCGTACCGTATGGTGCGTATTCAGGTTGCCTTGAACCCTTGGGCCGACGAGTATGGTGACGGCTATCAGGCCACGCTTGCCATTATGGCCTTTGCCTCGGGCGGTCTGTTCGGCCGTGGCATCGGCAACTCAACCATGAAGTACTCGTATCTGCCCGAGGCGCACAATGACTACATCCTGGCCATCATTGGCGAGGAAGTCGGTTTTGTCGGAACCGTGCTGTTCTTCTTGGTGTTTGCGATGCTGATCTACTCGGCGTTTCGTATTGCCGAGCAGGCGACCGATCGCCGGGGCGCGCTTATGGCGTCTGGCTCCGCGGTCATTCTCGCAGTGCAGTTTTTGATTAACGCGCTGGGCATCCTCAACGTGTTTCCCATGACGGGCAAACCGTTGCCGTTTATTAGCTACGGCGGTTCGTCGATTATTGTGTCGCTTATGCTTGCCGGGTTGATCCTGCGCGTTTCGTACGAGAGCGCCCGCCGCGATGAGTATGACCGCCGCCGTGAGAGCTTTGCCGTTATGGACGAGAGCACCGCCGGCGTAGCCCATGTGCGCGGTGAACGACCTTCGCGTAGCGGCTTTACCGTTCTGGATGGTTCTGCATCCGAGCCGGCAGCTCGTCCACGCCCGCGAATGGCTCCGCAAGGTCGTCCGCAGCGCCCCAGCCCTCGCAACGCGGGCGGCGGATATAATCGAATCGATTTGAACTCGGACCCGTCGGCGCGTCTGCGTACCGACGACCAGGGACCGCGTGTACGAAGGGACTACCATGACCGATAAAATGACCGTTGCTATTGCAGCCGGCGGCACGGCAGGACACATCAACCCCGCGCTCGCCTTGGCCGAAGAGTTGCGTGACCGTGGCCACCACGTTGTGTTCGTGGGCCAGTCGCGCAAGCTCGAGGGTCGTCTGGTCCCCGAGGCTGGGTTTGATTTTGTGCCCATTACGGTCACGGGCTTCGACCGCTCCCGTCCTTGGACGGCGCTGACCTCGCTGTGGCGTGTCAACAAGGCCAAACGTGCGCTCGCCAGTCATTTCTCAAAGGTCGGCAAGCCCGATGCCGCCATTGGTTTTGGTGCCTATGTCGAGGTTCCGCTGCTGGGGTGGTGCAAGGGCGCGGGCGTTCCGTATCTGCTGCATGAGCAGAACTCTGTTCCGGGCCTGGCCAACAAGATGATGAACTCCCACGCCGCCCGCGTGTGCATCTCGGTGCCGGCAGCGCGTTCGGTCTTTGAGCGCGAAGGTGACCCTGGCCACGTGCTCATGACCGGCAACCCCGTACGTCGCTCGGTAATCGAGGGCGATCGCGCTCGCGGCCGCAAGGCACTTGGCGTTCCCGAGGACGCTACGCTGTTGCTCGTCTTTGGCGGTTCACTTGGCGCCCAGCACCTCAACGAGCGCGTGGCTTCGCTCAAAAACGAGCTGCTTTCGCGCAAGAACCTCTATGTGTTGCATTCGACGGGTGCCGACGGCTTTGAGGAGACCGAGCGCGCTTTGGCGCTGA
>USHR01000149.1 GCA_900554495.1 uncultured Collinsella sp. | reverse complement strand
AGCGCCCTTTCGTTTCACGTCACCTTGTCTCAAATGCGACCCGCTCGCTGTCCGTCCTCTACCTGCGGCGTTGTCTTGCTCCGGATGCGGCAGTTAGGGACGCTCCTTTTCTGCCGGCAGTTTGGGACACTCCGTGGGTAGCCGTTGGGGACGTCCCCAACGACTACCCGGGGGAGTTGCCTTCCCTCGTGGCGGTCTTCTAGCAGAAAAAACCAAGTGAGTAGGCTTTTTGCAGAAGGCCGAGCACGCCCTAAAACGGCACAGCTCTAACCTGCGGTTTCATCGATCATTTGTCGCGATGTGCTCGGCAAGTTCAAAAAAGTCTACTCACTTGTATCTGAGACGCACCAGATTGGCAAAAACCGCCGCGAAAGGGCCCCTGGTCCCTTCGCGGCGGTCATACGCCTCTGATTTTGCGACGGTTTTGTCCGCTTGTTACTCGCTGTAGCGGGTGGCAATGGCGGCTCGCACCATGCCGGTGCTCATGAGGTAGGTCACCAGGAAGTAGCCACCGTATGCTGCCAGGAAGATTGCACAGGTGAGGCCCACGGTGCCGCCGATGCTCATATTTCCGAATATGCTCACCAGCTCGATGATCACCTTAAGTGCCACAAAGGAGTGCGCCAGGCCCACTGCCAGAGGGAACAGGAAGAACACCGCTTGCTGCGCCATCACCGAATGACGAATCTGGCGGTCCTCACAGCCGATCTGTGCCAGCACACGATAGCTGCGGCTGCCGTCGGCCACGTTGGAGAGTTGCTGGATCGACAGAATCGCCGCGCATGCAACGACCAATACAAAGCCGATGTAGATGGCTAGGTAGCTAATAAGACCGTTCATTTGCGCTGCTTGCGCGTACATCTCGGAGCGTGTGATGAAGGTTCCCCACGACCCCGGCTCCTTGCCGTCAACGAGCAGATTGTCGAGCACAGTGTATTTAATACTCTCGTCTGCCTCGGTCGTATCCATCCCCTGTTTGTAGTTAACGAGCAGGCTACTGGAATACGGCTGCAGATTAAGTTGGGACAACAGCTCGTCGGCAACGACGACGGTACCCGGATTACTGCCCATCGCCGAGTTGGCGATGGCCGCCGCATCTTCGTCCGACTTATCGGTTGCGGGCTTGAGCGTATGCCCGCCCAAGGTAAGGGCATGGCCGCCAGCCATATACTTGGTGTACAGGTCGACCAGCTCGCCGCCCATATCACACGTGAGCAGATACTGGTCGTGACCGATGTGCACCGGCTCCTCGCCCATCATCTGACGCAGTTTGTTGTACTGGCTCGCCGGCGTCACAAACAGACCCATCGTATCGGCATTGCTACCCCCGAACGCCTTGGGAAGCTTTTCGCCCATGGCCTTGCACATTTCACTTGGAGTCACCGAAGGATCCGAACCGCCAAGCGGGTAACTCAGATACGAATCGATCTGCACATGCTCACCGGCAACATCGGCAATATTGACCTTCTTGCCGGTCTCGTCGTTGTTGTCCGCCGACTTGCCCTTACGATCGCCGTGCCATGGATCGCCGTGCCATGCGGAGTACAAATCGACCGTACTATCGGCCAGCACCATGCGATCGGCTTCAGACGGATTGATGTACTCTTTGTAGTAGTCGAGCGTATCGGGCGTGTAATAGACATACGTCTGAGACACATCAACAGGGTTATAGCGCTCCAGGTTTTCGTTCATCACGTTGGCAATCGACATACCGCACGTCACCGAGGTGATGGCCAAAAACAGGAGCATCGCGATGACGCCCATCGAAAAGCACACCGTGTTGACCTTGGCCGCAAGCTGGCGCACGGTAAACATGTTGAGGCCGCGCCAATACACGCCGCGCAGGCGCTGCAGCAGCTTGATGAGCATGCCCGAGAGTCCCCAGAACAGGGCAAAGGTGCCAACTGTAACCATAGCGGTCGTAATACCAAACTGGTTCATGGCCTCTTGCAGCTTGCTGTCCGTCGCGGTTAGCGGGAACCCATCACGTAGCAGACGGTAATAGGCCACGCCCACAAGCGCCACGCCCACGGCAAAGATGGCAATCGCGATCCAGGGGTTGCGTGTCTTGATGCTCTCGTTGCGACGCTCGGCACCCATAAGCTCGATAAGTTTGGTACGACGCACGGCGCGAAGGTTCAGCAGTAGCGTGAGCACAAACATTACGAGCATGCAGGCAAGGGTCAGATTGAACGCATGCACCGAGAAAAAGAAGTGGAAATTGGCGATTTGCGTCTTAAAGAGCGAGGCCGTAAAGAACGTCATGAGCTGGGAGAGTCCCACACCCAGCACAATGCCGGCGACAAAGGCCACCACCGAGACAATCACCGTCTCGAGCGCCATGATCGTGGCGACGCGCCCGCGCCCCATGCCGAGCACCTGGTACAGGCCAAACTCCTTTTTGCGGCGTTTCATGATGAAGTTATTGGCGTACACCATCAAAAAGGCCATGACACCGGCCAAAAAGTACGTCAGGTCGCCGAGCATGCTGCCCATAACCTGTGCCAAGCCCTCTTCATCGATTCCGGCGATGTCGACCTGCATCGAGATGGTGTTAAAGGCATAGAAGACCGTAACGCCCAGGGTGAGCGTCAAAAGGTAGACGAGGTAGTCGCGGCCGGCGCGGCGGACGTTGCCCCAAGCGAGTTTACAGAGCATCGGAGCCCTCACCGCCCATCATGGCAACGACCTCCATAATGCGGTCGAAGAACTCTCGGCGGTCGGTGTCGCCGCGGCGCAGCTCGGTGAAGATCTTGCCGTCGCGAATGAACAGCACACGGCTCGTGTAGCTGGCGGCAAAGCTGTCGTGCGTGACCATGAGCACGGTGGCGCGTAGGCGGCGGTTAAGGGCCTCCAGGCTCTCGAGCAGCAGGCGAGCGCTCTTGGAATCGAGGGCGCCGGTGGGCTCGTCGGCCATGATCATGGTGGGGTCGGTGACGAGCGCGCGAGCCGCGGCAACGCGCTGCTGCTGACCGCCGGACATCTGGTAGGGATACTTGTCGAGCACCTGACTGATGGAGAGGCGCGCTGCCACGTCCTGCACGCGGGTCGAGATCTCTGCCGAGTTTGTACGGGCGATGGTGAGCGGCAGGGCGATGTTCTCGCGTGCCGTGAGCGTATCGAGCAGGTTGGAATCCTGGAAGATAAAGCCGAGCTCCTCGCGGCGGAACTGCGAAAGCTTAGCCTGCTTCATGCGTGTTACGTCCTGCCCGTTGATGCGGATGGTGCCGCTCGTGGCGCTATCGATGGTCGAGACGCAGTTGAGCAACGTCGACTTGCCCGAGCCCGAGGCGCCCATGATGCCAACGAATTCGGCGCGGTTGACGGTAAAGCTGACGTCGTTGAGCGCGCGGGTCACGTTGCCCAGCGCTCCATATACCTTTTCGAGATGCGCGACCTCCAGTACCGGGGTCGCCATGTGCGTGGTTTGCATACCGAGTCCTTTCTTGCAATTAGTCTACGGCATCTATAGTCGCAAGAAGACGAGTCGGCTACCATCGATATGGCTTACGCTTGCCTTACCGTTGTGTAAGGTACGGGTAGCTAGCCTGTCACGTGTTGATGTTGAGAGAGGACTCCTGTTGAAGACTGTTCATGTTGCCGCTGGGATCATTCGCAAGGAAGGATCCGACGAGCTACTGGCCGTGCAGCGCGGCTATGGCGACATGCAGGGACTTTGGGAGTTCCCAGGTGGCAAGCTCATGCGCGGCGAGACGCCCGAGGACGCCGTGCGCCGCGAGCTCATGGAAGAGCTGCAGGTGAAGGTCAACAACCTGCGCGATTTCTACACCGTTGAGTATGACTACCCCGATTTTCATCTCTCCATGGAGTGCTACTACTGCTCGCTGGCTAAAGAGTCCGACGAGCCCCAGAAGCACGACCGCCAGCTCGATATCCGCTGGATTCCGCGCACTTCGCTTGCCACGGTGGAATGGATGCCCGCCGATAAGGGGCTTATCGATGCTCTGATTGAGTTGAAGGAAGATCGGCTTGAGGCCAACGGCACTGCCAACGACGCCGAGGCCACCACGACCGACGAGCCCGCCACCAAACCCAAGCGCGCACCGAAGCGCCGCAGCAAAAAGCGTCCCAAGCCTGGCCTGCTGGACGGCATCGACACCTCGGACCTTTCCGCCGACGAACGTGAACTCGTGCGCCGTCGCGCCGCTATAAAAAAGTCCATGAAGGGCAACAAGCGCGCCAACACCAAGCCCGAGCTGCTCGTTCGCCAGCGCCTGCGCGCCGCAGGCCTTACGGGATACCGTCTGGAATGGAAGGTGCCCGGAAAGCCCGACATCGCCTTCCCCGGGCGCAAAATCGCCATCTTCGTCAACGGCTGCTTTTGGCACCGCTGCCCCAAGTGCAACCCCAGCCAGCCCAAGCGCAACGTTGAGTTTTGGGAGGCAAAGTTCCGTCGCAACGTCGAGCGCGACCGCGCTGCCGTGGCAGCACTCACTCAAATGGGCTGGACGCCCATAACCATCTGGGAATGCGAACTCAAGAAAGACCGCATCGACGCCACCATGGAAAAGGTCATCGAGCAGGTGCGGGCCGCAGAGCCGCAGCGCTAACAGCGAGCATTCACACGCTCCGCACGTCCGCGCCACGTCTACGCCACAAACCTTAGAAAGCCCTTAAGCTCAAAACCTTTCAAGAGTGTTACTCAATAGCCTTGACCTGCACTGATAATTGTTCTCGGGGGAAGCGGGCACTGCGGGGCGCGGCAACGG
>USHR01000148.1 GCA_900554495.1 uncultured Collinsella sp. | reverse complement strand
ACGAGGAGGTCGGCGTGGTGTTTGGCCACGTGCTCGACAACGCCGGCGTCTTTAAGTGGGACGAAGCCGGCCGCGCCGCCCAACAGCGCTTTATCGACTCACTGTAGCATACAGGTTCGAGCCTCATCAGCGGCCACGACATAACCGCCCACACGACAACGGCGCCCGCCGGCAACATCGCCGACGGGCGCCGTTTTTGAATGTTCGATGTCGCGACTCCTAGAGCTCAGTCACGACAACACTGTTGTAGACCTCGTCCCAGCGATCCATGACCAGGTGGCCGGTCTTGGGATCCATGGCGTTGAGCTTGCCGCAGGTATTGGCGGTCTTGAGCACCGTGACGTCGTCGGCACCAGCAGCAATGGCATGCGCAAAACCGGCGATGGTCGAGTCACCGGAACCCGTCGCGTTCACAGCCGCAATCGCGGGCGTCTTGGCGCGGAACGCGCGGCCCTCATGGAAGCCAACCGAACCGGCAGCGCCCATCGAAACGACAACCCAGGGGATACCGGCAAAGCGGTCATCGGCGGCAAGCGCCTCGCGCAGGGCATCGACATCATCGGTCGTAAAGGACGTACCCAGCAGGCCGTTAATCTCGGTCAGGTTGGGCTTTACGAGCTCAGGCTTAGCGTCGGACTCCAGCGCGGCCTCCAGCGATGCACCCGAGGTGTCGAGCAGCACCTTGGCGCCCGCCTTCTCGGCGATCTTGACGAGCTCGGCATAGTAGCCGGCATCGACGCCACGCGGCAGCGAGCCCGAAAGCGTCACAACGTCCGCCTTCGCTGCGAGCTCGGCAAACTTGGCCGTAAAGGCCTCGAGCTCGGCCGGGGCGATCTGCGGGCCGCTCTCCAGCAGCTCGGTCTGATTGCCCTCGTGCAGAATATTCAGGCAAATGCGCGTCTCACCGGCGATGGGCACAAAGTCGTTCTTGACGCCGTCGGCATCCATAAGCTCGGCCATATAGGCACCCATGTGGCCGCCGAGCAGACCGGTCGCGAGCACATCGTCGCCCAACTGCAGCAGCACACGGCTCACGTTGAGGCCCTTGCCGCCAGCGGTCTTTTCGGGCGTCACACGGTTAACATCGTCGATGATCAGCTTGTCGAGCTGATAGCGCGTATCAATCGACGGGTTCATGGTAACGGTCAGAATCATGTTGAACTCCTGTTCCGGGGCGGCATGACCCGCCCCAAACATACGATAACTCGTTAAAGGATCTCGATCTCAAAACCGCGGGTGACGGTCTCTCCCGGCTTGGCCACCAGGCAGCCACGCTTGTGCTCCAGGATATCGTCCTCGTCGGAGCAGGTGGACAGGCCGCCCCACGGTTCCACGGCCACAAAGTCGCCCTCGGGCTTGCTCCACACAATCAGGTACGGCATATCGGGGAACGTCAGGCGCACGCCCTTGTCCTCGGTTTTCTTGGTCAGCGTAACCACGCGGCTCTCGAGCACGTCGAAGATGGTCTCCGCGAAGTCAAAGAGTTCATGGGTAAGCGGCAGGTTCTGGCCGATCATGGGGTTCTTGCTGCGATGCTCAACATCAATCAGGCCCGTCGAGGGAACGGCAGTGCAGAGGTCGGTGGCCTCACGCTGCTCAAAACGAAGCTCGTAGTCGTCATAGGACTCGCCCTCGTCGAGCGGGCACTTAAAGCCGGGGTGACCGCCCACAAAGAACGGCATGTCCTCGGTGCCCTCATTGGTCACCTCGTACGACACGGCCACCTTTTCCGAATCGATCGTGTAACGAGCAACGATCTTAAACGGATACGGGTACTGCTCGAGCAACTCGGCATGGTCGACAGAGCTTAAGCTCAGCGCAACCATGTTGTCGGTCTGTTCCTCGAGCTTCCACTCCTGCTTGCGCGCAAAGCCGTGGCGGGCGAGCTTTACCTCGCGGCCGCCCATGGTCATTGCGTGACCGTCACGAAGGCCACCGCAGATCGGGAAACAAATGGGCGCCTGGCCCGACCAGACCGCCGGGTCACCCTGCCACAGGTACTCACGGCCGTTGGCCGCAATAGAAGTGAACGACCCACCCTCCGTGCTCAGTGCTACGCGAATAGAACCGTTATCAAGAACAAACTCCATAGGAGCCTTCCCTTTCTTACGACAGCCCGCCAAGTCAATAGGGCTGATAGAAAACCGGCCCGCGCCCCCTCACAGAAACGCGAGCCGTCAACGGACTAGTAAATTACGCCGGATACCCGCTAATCATGGTATTCGCCGCGGTCCCACTTCTCCAGGAACTCGTCAAAGAAGTGCGGGTCAGCCTGAGCCTCGGCGTCGGCCTTGTTGCAGGCATCGATCTTGGCGATCAGGGCATCGTGCTCGGGGGTCTTCTCGTAGGGCTCCTCCAGGAAGGCAAGCATGATATCGGCCATCAGGAACTCGCCGGTGATCTTGCCGCCAAAGCCCACGATGTTGGCGTTGAGCTCACGACGGGCATACAAGGCAGAGGTCATGTCGCGGACCAGGGCGCAACGGGCGCCGGGAACCTTGTTGACGGCGTTGGTGATGCCGATGCCGGTGCCGCACAGGGCCACGCCAAAGTCGGCCTTGCCGCTGGCAACAGCCTCGCCCACGGCCTTACCGTAGATGGGATAGTGCGTACGGGTGTGGCTGTAGGTACCGCAGTCGAGCACCTTGTAGCCAGCCTGCTCCAGGCGGTCGGCCAGATAGATCTTCTCGTCCGTAACGATATGGTCGCAACCGATTGCGATGGTCTTCTTCATCAGAACGTCCTTTCGTCTGAATTCACAAGTTGAGGTAGAAGTTCGAGTTCTCGGTGGCTCTCGTTAGGCCATCTTGTTGAGCATGTCGACACGGATCTGGTGACGGCCGCCGGCGTACTGGGCACGCAGGAACTCGCGGGCGATCTTCTTGGCGACCTCGG
This sequence comes from uncultured Collinsella sp., assembly GCA_900554495.1. GTDB lineage: Bacteria > Actinomycetota > Coriobacteriia > Coriobacteriales > Coriobacteriaceae > Collinsella. The sequence goes on along the minus strand of USHR01000148.1, from coordinate 1,838 downwards.
TGCCAACAACGCCCGGGCCCATGGTGACCATGCGCGAGCCGTTGTGCTCGCGGGTCATGTAGGCGGAACGCTCGTCGGAAATGTTGGCGACGACCATGCCCTTGATCTTGACGGCGGCCATATAGGAGCCGACGCCGTACTTATCGAATGCGAAGCCCTGGGAATCCTTGTGCTCCAGCAGGTCCTTGGCAACGGCGGTCGCGGAATCGACAAAGTCCGCGGCAGGGGTCTCGGAATAGTCGACGACCTCGTGACCGTCGGCGATGAGCATCTCCTTGATGGACTCCTTCATCGACATACCGTCGGCATCGGAAGCGATTACAACCCTCATGACATCCTCCTTGAGAGATACGCAGGTGCGTAGTTTCTGTTTGGAAGTGTTGAATCGCGTTCAGGTCCGGGCATCTGAATGTGCGGTTCTTCACTGTTCATGTTTATTTGAACACATTCGAACACCGACTGCAACCATTATTTGTTTATCTTTGTTCTTTTTTGAACAAACACCGTTCACGGATGATTGCTGACCGCTTGGGCCTGACGCAAACGTAGCGACCACGTGTTCAACAAACAAAAGGGCGGCCGAGAACGTGTCTCGGCCGCCCTTCGGCGGTATTCCCCGGTATATACAGCTGTTTTAGCTACTCGGACTGCCCTCTCTGCTTGGCATGTTTGGACGGAGCACTCAAGAAACGACCCGTCAGATAGTTCGCGGGGCCGGAAATATCAATCCCCAGCAGCACGTGTCCCAGCCACAAAAACGCCGCGAGCACCAGTAGAGGAATCACACACGAGGTCACGATCATCACGATGACGCCTTCGACGAGGTCGGTCACCTGCTGCACGATCTCGTCGGTCATCTGCTTGGCACCACTAGTTACCGACGTGACCAAGCTCGAGGCTCCGTCAGTCAACTGCTCGAGCACGTTTTTGGACTCCGTGGCCTCGGATTTTTTCTTGCTCGATGTTGAGCTGGTCTTTGCTGACTTGTCCGTGGTGTTAGCAGCGTCCGCTGCCTTTTGCTCAGCTTGCTCAATACTTACGCGATACGTTTCGTCGATCTTCTGCGACACCCATACGCTTGCAGGCACCAACGCCATGCCGATCACGGCAACCACCAGTACGCGCGTCGCCACGCGGCGCAGGACGGCGCTCGTGCTCCAGCGCCCGTGAATGCCGAGCGACACTGCAAAGAGCACCAACGCAAACGGGATTAAGATGCCCAAGCCGACCGACCACAAAATCGTGAGCAAATATTTCTCTAGGTAGAGCACGGCAAGCACGATACCAAGGTTGCCTGAAAGCTGTGCGAGCTGCTCGGCAACCGGCGTTCCCGTATCACCCGGCAGTGCAGTGATACCCGCAGATAGGGCGACGCACGAGGTCGTGAGCGCCAAAACATTGCCCTTCTTTTGATCGATGACCTCGATGGTGGAGTCCCAGGTCTTGGTATCGGCAAAATGCGGACGAGCTACAAAGCCCGACAACAGCGCTAGTACCACGAGCGCAACGATAAAGCCAATCTGCAGTTTTTTGTTTGCGCACACAACATCGGACAGACTGGGCTGCAGCTCGGTTACCGTCGTATGCTCGGTTATCTGGACAGGACGCCCATGAGCCATCTCATGCGCGTCTCTTTTTTGTATTGACCCGTTATCCGGCATTTGGATACCTCCTCAGTCCGGTCTGTATTGCGGATGGAAGTATACCCACCCAGTAAAAAACCGAACGGGAGGACAACGGAGCGCACCAAGACTGTCCCCAATGACCAGTCGTTTAAGAACGTCCATTACAGTCGAAATTGTCAGCCCGGGACCGTCTCGGGCTACGATTGAGGCGCG
>USHR01000147.1 GCA_900554495.1 uncultured Collinsella sp. | reverse complement strand
GCGAGATCGCCCACAACAAGACCGTGCTGGTCTACATGATCGCGTTCTTCTTCTACATCGACGGTGTGCACACGGTTATTTCCATGGCAACCAGCTACGGATCGGCTCTTGGCATCGATTCGACCCAGCTGGTGCTGGCGCTGCTCGTTACGCAGTTTGTGGCCTTCCCGTCCGCCATCATCTACGGCAAGCTCGCCGGTCGCGTGGGCACACTCAATATGATCTTGGTGGCCGTCGCCGCCTATATGGGCATCGTGCTCTTTGCCGCGTTTTTCTTAAAGACCGCCTTTGAGTTCTGGGTGCTCGCCATTTTGGTCGGCCTGTTCCAAGGCGGCGTGCAGGCGCTGAGCCGCAGCTATTTTGGCCGCATCATCCCCAAGGAAAAGTCCAACGAGTACTATGGCTTCTTCGATATCTTTGGCCGTTACGCAAGCGTTATGGGCACCTTCCTGGTGTCGGTTGTCACCTCGCTGACCGGCAACCCGTCGCTGGGCGTCCTTTCTATTGGCGTTCTGCTGGTTGTTGGCTTTGTGCTGCTGGTCCGTCTGTCCCGCATGGCTCAGGCGGCACAGTAAACGCGGCTCGGATACTGCTTGCCCGCGGTGCTCTTTTAGGGTTCCGGACATAAAACATTTCCGTCTATCCAACAATGCCGAGCCCAAGTGGGTATGATGGAATCAGCTAGTTCGCGGGGCGCCGCCTGTGTTTGGCGGCGCCCCGTTTTTGTGTTGTAAGGAGGGCAAGGCATGAATGCCACGGTGGTGATTCCAACGTATTGGGCGGGCGATGATGCCTGTGCAAATGCCCCCGGAACCTACGACCATTCGACAAAGCTCAACGCCGCCAACCCCGAGCTCGACCGCTGCCTGGGTTCGCTGGAGCAGGTGCACGACATCCCGCGCATTATCTTGCTGGTGGTTTGTCCGGCGTCCGTTACGGCCGACGTATCAGAGCGCGTGCGCGAGATCGTTGACGCGCACCCTACGCTCAACGTGACCGTCGTTACCAACATCGAGGCGTCGCGCATCGCGGACCGCGTGGCGCAGATTGCGCCCAAGGGCTCAGGCGAGTGTGTGAGCCTTCGTGGCTATGGTGCCATCCGCAACATGGGGCTGGCTTGTGCCGCCGTGCTGGGCCACGATGCCGTTATCTTCGTCGACGACGATGAGACCGTCATCGATGCCGACTTTATGAAGCGAGCGACGTATGCGCTGGGGCAGCAGACGCGCCAGGGCCTGCCGATTCTGGTCAAGAGCGGTTATTTCTACGACCGCGATGGATCGCCGCTTGCCCCCACCGACAAAGTGGGCATTTGCCATCGGTGGTGGACCAAGCGCATCGAGTTCAACCGTTGGATGAAAAAGGCGCTCTCGGGTACCCGTATCTCACGCTCCAATTACGTGTGCGGCGGCCTTATGGCCCTGCATGCCCGCGCGTTTACCCGCGTGGCATTCGACCCGTTTATTACCCGCGGCGAGGACCTGGACTATCTCTTTAACATGCGCATGTTTGGCTACGACGTGTGGTTCGACAACGAGTGGACCGTACGTCATCTGCCGCCCGAGTCCGAGAAGCGCTCGCCGCGCTTTATGCAGGACGTGTACCGCTGGTACTACGAGCGGGCCAAGCTGACGTTTGCCGCGCACCAAAAGGAGCTCATTCCCGTTACGGCCGCATCGCTCATGCCCTATCCGGGTCCGTGGATTTCGCGCGAGCTCGACGATCGCGTGCGCAAGACCGCTATGGTGCGCAGCATGTTTACTCACGAGCGCGAAGGCTACCTGCGCATCTGGCGTCACGGTATTGCCGAGGCCCAGACATATGCGCGCCAAAACGCCGCGAGTTATCTGCGTTTCCAGAGCTTTTGGCCCAAGATTATGGACGGGCTTTGGCGTGACGCCCAACTGATTGACATTCTGGAGGGGAAGTAATGGCCGACCGCCGCGACGGGCGCGACAGCTCAATTTCGTTCTTCCGCATCGTTGCCGTGTTCTGTGCCATCTGCGTGATGGCCTACTTCATCTTTGCACTGGCGACCGGAATCGAACCCATTGCGACGGTTGTCGCCTGTGCCCTGCTCTGCATCTTTCTGTGTATCTTTATCTTTTTGACGCTTAATCCCGATTCGGTGCGCTCGCAGTACACCGAGGAGACGCTCTCGGTGGCCTCTGCCATGCTCGAGGACATCAAGGGCGGCTTGACGCAGGAGTCGGCGTTGCTGGTGTGCCGTCGCATTCTGCCCGAGACGCGTGCCATGACGGTGGCGATCACCGACGAGAAAAACGTGCTGGCCTGTGCGGGCGAGTTTGAGGAAAAGCTCCTGCCCGATGCACCCATCCATACGCTTGCCACGCGCTACGTGATCGAACACGGTATCGTGCAGTCGTTCAATCGCGTGGTCGACGTGGTGGGTTCGGACGGCTCGCACAACCGGGTTCCCGCCGGCATCATCGCGCCTATTAAGGTGGGCGACCGTACCGTCGGCACGCTCAAGTTCTACTATCGCACGCCGCGCGCCGTCGACCGCACCCAGTACGCTCTGGCCTCCGGCTTTGCCGAGATCCTGTCCACGCAGCTTGCCATCCACGAGCTCGAGGTGCAAAAGGAGCTTACGGCTCGCGCCGAGGTGCGCGCGCTGCAGGCCCAGATCAATCCGCATTTTCTGTTCAACACGCTCAACACCATTGCGTCTTTTACGCGCACCGATCCACTGCGCGCCCGCGAGCTGCTGCGCGAGTTCTCGTCGTTCTACCGCGCCACGCTCGACAACTCGGGTTCGCTGATTCCGGTTTCGCGTGAGGTCGCCCAGACCAAGCGCTACCTTACCTTTGAGAAGGCACGCTTTGGCGAGGACCGCGTGCTGGCGACCTTCCATGTGTCGGAGGATGTCGAGGACACGCTGGTGCCGGCTTTTGTAATTCAGCCGATTGTCGAAAACGCCGTGCGTCACGGCATGGGTGACGATGAAGCGCTCAAGATTGACGTCACGGTGGACGAGGATGGCGACGACGCGATTCTAATCGCCGTTGCCGATAACGGCGTGGGCATGGACGAGGGGACCGCCGCCAGGCTGTTTGATGAGCGCTCTGCCCGCCCCGATGCCAGCTCCCCGCAGGGCGGCGGTGCCGGCGTGGCCATGCACAATATTTCGGAGCGCATCCATCGCTTTTATGGACCGCATTCCTATACGCGCGTCGAATCGGCGCCGGGCAAGGGCACGAAGGTACTCCTGCATCTTGATTTGTCAGAGAGTATCTTTGATATTCAAGAGTAAAATAAAAGGTTACGGGTTCAACGCCTTTCGGCGGATGCCCGGCGTAGTTTGTTGACGAAAGGTTTTATCCCTATGCTGCGTGCGATGATTGTGGATGATGAGGCGCCGGCTCGTTCGGAGCTTCGATTCTTGCTCGAGCAGACGGGCAAGATCGGCACGATCACAGAGGCGTCGAGTGTTCGCTCCGCCATCGAGATGCTTATGGAAAGTCGGGTCGATGTCGTGTTTCTCGACATCTCGATGCCCGGCGCATCGGGTCTGCAGCTTGCAGAGGCGCTGCATAAGCTCAAAAACCCGCCGGCGATTGTTTTTGTGACTGCCTATAGCGACCATGCGGTCGAGGCGTTTGATGTCGATGCTGTCGACTATCTGATGAAACCTGTCGAGGAAGCGCGTCTTGATCGCGCCATCGAGAAGGTTATACAGCGCAGCAAGCCCGTTACCGACAGCAAGGTGACCATCGAGCGCATCCCGGTGGAAAAGGGCGGCCGCAAGGTGCTCATCCCCGTGGACGATATCCGCTTTATCATGGCCAAGGACGATTACTCCTGTATCTACACCATCGACGATCGTTTTCTATCGACGACCTCGTTGGCACAGTTCGAGGCCAAGCTGTGCGACTTTGGCTTCTTCCGCGTGCATCGCCGCTATATCGTGAACTTGGCGTGCGTTACGGATGTGGAGACGGTGCCTTCGGGCGCCATCCAGCTGGGCATTACCGGCGTTGACGAGCGCGTGCCGGTTTCGCGCCGTCGCGTCGTACCGCTCAAGAAGGCCCTGAGCCTGTAGAACATTGGCCCCGCAGCTCTGTAGACCAAAAGACGTCTGCGGAGCTGTGGGGCCTTTTGTATGTAGATGTTGGATATCGAACCGGTTTTGCGAAAGGGATCCCATGAACAGTGCAGACGCCAAGCGCATCGACATCATCTCGGACACCCACGGCTATCTTTCTCCTGCGCTTTTGGATGAGCTAGAGGGCGCAGATCTGATTATCCACGCGGGAGACCTAACGTCTGAGATGGACTATGAGCACCTGCGCACTATCGCCCCCGTGCGAGCCGTGCTGGGCAACAACGACTACTACCGCGATTACGGGCCCGACGTGGACCGATTGGCCCTCTTCACCTACGAAGGACTCAAATTCGCCGTAGCGCACTACCGTGAAGACCTCCCCGTGGGATCCGTAGACGTAGCCATCAACGGTCACACCCACGTAACCAAAGAAGCTCAAGTAGGCCGCTGCCTAGTCCTTAACCCCGGCAGTGCTAGCTACCCCAGAGGCACCCGAGGCCCCACCATGGCCAGAATGCTCGTCAAGGACGGCAAGATCCTGAGCACCAATTTTATTGACTTGGAGTAGGTGCAACAAAAACGGGGGATGCAGATCGCATCTCCCGTTTTTCTTTGAGCCAAAGGCCGAAGTTCAACAACAACCATCAGACCTGTCTCTTATACACATCTG
>USHR01000146.1 GCA_900554495.1 uncultured Collinsella sp. | reverse complement strand
CAGATGTGTATAAGAGACAGAGGGTGCTGCGGGCCAAGCGGTCCAGTGCGCCAATATCGTCTTTGGCTTTGACGAGCGACGAGGCTTGCCCACAGTGGCGTGCCCGGTGTAGCACATTCGATTGTTAACGATTTGGTAGTCGGGCATCGAGTGGGGCGCCACTCTTAAGCTGGTCTCATGATTACGACCGGCATGGCGCACCAACCGATGTCCGTTTTTTGTTTGACATAAGGAGTCATGAAGACGATGAATACCGAGCTGTTTGATATCAGGATTCGCGCTGTCGAGGGTGGCGTTACGGCTGCGGCTGGTTTTAAGGCTGCAGGCATCCACGCTGGGTTCCGCAAGAACCCCGAGCGTCTGGATTACGCGCTCGTCGTGCCCGATAAACCCTGTCCCGGTGCCGGCGTGTTTACCACCAATCGCTTTTGCGCGGCGCCCGTGCAGGTGAGCCGTGCCAACCTGGGCGGTGCCGACAAGGGTTATGGCGTCATCGCCGGCGTTTCGGTCAACTCTGGCAATGCCAACGCCGCCACGGGTGAGACCGGCCTTGCATGCGCGCGCGAGACGTGCAGCATCGCATCGCAGGTTATCGGCTGCGAACCCCAGCAGATTCTGGTTGCCTCCACGGGTGTGATTGGCCAGATTCTGCCGATCGACACGTTTGAGACCGCCATTCCTGCTGCCTACGAGGCGCTCTCCGCCCACGGTGGCGCCGATGCCGCTCGCGCCATCATGACGACTGACACGCACTCCAAGGAGTACGCCGTGTCCTATGTCAGCGAGGCTGCGGGTCATGCGGGCAATGTCTATACGGTAGGCGGAATGTGCAAGGGCTCGGGCATGATCATGCCCAACATGGCCACCATGATCGCGGTTATTACTACCGATGCCCCCGTCGAGCCGGCGGCGCTCCACGCCCTGTTGCTCTCGACCGTTAAGCAGACCTTCAATAAGGTGACGGTCGATTCCGATACCTCGACCAACGACACCTGTATCATGCTTGCTTCTGGCGCTGCAGCCGCAGATGCCGAGGCCATCGTCGAGGGCTCCGATGCCTTTGACGAGTTGGCATTTGCTGTGCACGAGGTGTGCGAGAGCCTGGCGCGCAATATCGCCGCCGATGGTGAGGGGGCATCCAAGCTTGTTACGGTCAACGTTACCGGCGCCGTGAACGACGAGGAGGCCGATATCGCCGCCCGTGCCGTTGCCAACTCGCCGCTCGTTAAGACCTGCATCGCCGGCCACGACTGCAACTGGGGCCGCGTTGCTATGGCGCTTGGCAAGTGCGGGGTGAAGTTTAATCAGGAAGACGTTTCCATCGACATGATGGGCATGCCTGTCTGTCGCGACGGTCTGACTGTTCCCTTTGACGAGGACGAGGCTCTACGGCGTTTCGAGGCGCCCGAGATCGTGATCTCGGCCGACCTGGGCGCAGGCGACGCGGCAACGACCGTGTGGACCTGCGACCTCACGCATGAGTACATCTCCATCAACGGCGATTACCGTTCCTAGATTCCAGGCACGCTGCGCATCTCGCCGCGATTGCGGACGGTGGAGCACGGCGCGATAACGATACGAAAGACGAGGCAGATTATGAAATTCGCACGCGATTGTCGCTCGAGCGAGTCCAACGAAGCAACCGCGCAGTTGCTGTTCGAGGCACTGCCGTGGATTAAGAACCTGACCGGCAAGACGGTTGTTATCAAATATGGCGGAGCCGCCATGGTTGATGAGCAGCTGCGCCGCGACGTGATGAGCGACATCGTTTTGCTCAAGATCATCGGCATGCGCCCCGTTATCGTGCACGGCGGCGGCAAGGCTATCAACGAGGCGCTGAGCCATTACGATATTCCCGTCGAGTTTAAGAACGGCCAGCGCGTGACCACGCCGGCGACTATGGATATCGTGCGCGAGGTGCTGGGCGGCAAGGTTAACCAGGAGCTGGTTGCTGCCATCAACCACCACGGCAACCTGGCCGTGGGCGTGTCGGGCAGCGATGCCGGCACGCTCATCGCCGAGCCGCTCGACCCCGAGCTCGGCCGCGTGGGCAAAGTGACGCACGTCAACACCGACTATATCGAGCGCTTACTCGATAGCGAGTATATCCCCGTCATCGCTACCGTCGCGGCGGGGGAGGACGGCGGTTTCTTCAACATCAACGCCGATACCGCCGCCGGTGCCGTTGCCGCGGCGCTCCACGCGCATAAGGCAATCTTTTTGACCGACGTCGATGGCCTGTACAAGGACTTTAGCGACAAGGACTCGCTTATCTCCAACCTAACGCTCGACGAGGTCAACGAAATGCTCTACGGCGGCGAGGTCGATAAGGGCATGATTCCTAAGCTGCGTGCGGCCGTCGATGCGCTTACCGGCGGCGTATTTCGTGCCCACATCATTAACGGTACTACGCCGCATTCGCTGCTCCTGGAGCTGCTGACCGATGCCGGCGTCGGCACCGTGATCCATTCCACCGAGACGGCTTACGAGTTCGATACGCATCCGCATCCGCTTTCGACGTTTGCTGCGCGTCTGACCGAGAACCTTGACGAGGTCGAGAAGCTTCAGACGGTCTAGCTGACCCTCAGCCGCCCCATTCCTGCACCCATAGCCCCGCGCCGTCTGGCGCCCAACGAAAGGCATCTCATGTCACTTGCAGCTCAGCAATCGCTTGAATCCCATTACGTTATGCATACCTTTGGCCGCTCTCCGGTCGAGTTTGTCGAGGGTCACGGCATGAAGCTCACCGGCGACGATGGCCGTGAGTACCTCGACTTTCTTGCCGGCATCGGCGTGTGCAGCCTAGGTCATGGCGACCCGGCTGTGCTCTCGGCGCTCGAAGCACAGACCAAAAAGCTCATGCATGTCTCCAACTATTTCTACATCGAGCAGCGCGGACAGGTCGCGGCGCTGCTGTCCAAGCTTGCTAACGACGACGTAGATGGTGCGCGCGTGCTTGCCGATGCCATTGCCGCCGGCGATGAGACCACGGCAGCTGCGCTTGGTGCCCCGGCTGCGGATGAGCAGGTTTGGGAGACCTTCTTTGCCAACTCTGGCGCCGAGGCCAACGAGGGCTCGATGAAGCTCGCGCGCCTGTATGCCAAGCGTGCCGGTAATGGCGGCAACACCATCGTGTGCATGCGCGGCGGCTTCCACGGCCGTACGCTCGAGACCATTGCCGCTACCATGCAGGATTGGCTGCAGGACAGTTTCCGCCCGCTGCCGGGTGGCTTTGTGGCCTGCACGCCCAACGATGTTGACGAGCTGCGTGCGATCTTTAAGCAGCTGGGGAGCGAAATTTGTGCCGTGATGCTCGAGCCGATCCAGGGTGAGAGTGGCGTGCACCCCATGACCGAGGAGTTTATGGCGGCAGCGCGCGACCTGGCACACGAAGTGGGCGCCGTGCTTATCGCCGACGAGGTCCAGTGCGGTATCTTCCGCACGGGTAAGCCGTTTGCGTTCCAGACCTATGGCGTGGAGCCCGACATCATGAGCCTTGCCAAGGGCATTGCTGATGGCGTGCCCATGGGTGCCGTCGTGGCAAAGAAGGAGATTGCCGACGTGTTTAAGCCGGGCGACCACGGCTCGACCTTTGGCGGTAGCTGCTTGGCCATCGCGGCGTGTGCCGCGACGCTCTCCGCGCTTGTGCGCGGCGATTATGCCGAGCATGCTGCCAAGGTGGGCGCCTATATGGAGCAGGCGCTGGCTAAGCTTCCGCATGTGGTAGAGGTGCGTGGCCGTGGCCTGATGCTCGGCTGTGATTTGGATGATGCCGCGGGCGACGCGCATGATGTTGTTGCTCGCGCGCTGACCGCCGGTGCCGTGATCAACGCTACAGGTGCGCATACGCTGCGTTTCTTGCCGCCGCTCGTCTGCGAGGAAGCCGACGTGGACAGTCTGATCGAGATCCTGTCGGGTGTCTTGGGCTAACGCGGCGCAATAACTCAATTTGGACCGGGTTCCGGACTGCTGGGTGTGTCATATGCGGCATGATTTGGCGATCCGGAGCCCGTTTTGTTGCTGATTTGCGATGGTCAAAAGTCCCTCTGGTCAAAAAATGCCAAATATGAGTACGGGCACTAATTCTGTAGCATATAAATTAGACACAATTTGACGAATTGGACCGCATATGTCCAGTTTTGCTGTCAGAAAACATGCTCATCTGGACCGTTAGCCGTTGCTTTGATGTCAGATTTGCCCTTTGGGACCTCGAAAATGCTGTTACAAAAGAGGTAGCAGTACTCATATTTGGCATTTTTTGACCACTGCCCCTGAAACGAGTGAGCTGTGGGGTTCGAATCCCCCTGCGATGGGCGCAAACAAAAACGGTCCCCTTGCGAGGACCGTTTCCAATTCGGTGGTGGGCGATGAGGGATGTCGCGTGCGGCTGACGCCGCCCGCTTTCGCTTCGGGCCTACGGCCCTCGCGTGCTGCGCTGGAAAACGCTTCGCGTTTCCTCAGCTCCGCACCCTGTCGGGTTCGAATCCCTCTGCGATGGGCCTGAAAAAAAGAAAGGCCTCCATCGCTGGAGGCCTAACAATTCAGTGGTGGGCGATGAGGGATTCGAACCCCCAGCCTTGTGCGTGTAAAGCACCTGCGCTAACCGTTGCGCCAATCGCCCGTGCGGAGAGAGTATAGCAAAACAATCGCCTCATTCATCTCATATCCATTAAAGGTAACTGGCACGTGTCGCAGCCCTTGATTATCAACTTCATCCGAACACCTCCCACATTCATCCGCACGTGTACGGA
>USHR01000145.1 GCA_900554495.1 uncultured Collinsella sp. | reverse complement strand
CCTCGGCGATTCCCGGAAAACCCGTTCCCGAGACGGTCTTTTTGCTCGTGCTCGGTGCGGTGCTGGGACCTCATATGCTCGGCGTCATCCATGTAGATGCCGAGGTTTCGCTCGTGTCAGAGCTCGGCCTGGCCTTTTTGTTCCTGCTTGCCGGCTTTGAGATTGACCCTAAGAACATTACGGGTGTGGAGGGGCGCTACGGCTTGGCGACGTGGGCCGTCACGTTTGGTATCGCCTGGCTTGCCGTGCGCTTTACGCCGTGGTTCTCGGTCAGCCATTTCGACGGTATCGCCGTGACGCTCGCCTTGACCTCGACGGCGCTTGGAGCGCTCATGCCCATCTTGCGTGAGCGGTCGCTTGCCGGAACGCGCGTCGGTGATTCGATTCTCGCCTATGGTACGTGGGGCGAGCTCGGCCCCGTGCTCGCCATGTCGGTACTGCTGTCTGCCCGTACGGGCATCGAGACGCTGCTGATCTTGGGCTTATTTGCCGCCGTGTGTGTGCTACTTGCCGTGGTCCCCGGCCGTTCCAAACGCATCGGCAGCCGGTTTTTCGCCTTTATTCAGGAGCGCGCCGACACCACGTCGCAGACCTTCGTGCGCCTGACGGTGCTTATTTTGGTCACGCTCGTGGCGTTTTCCGCTATTTTTAGCCTCGATATCGTGTTGGGCGCTTTTGCCGCCGGCTTTGTCCTGCGCTACATCATCCCCGAGGGCAACCATACGCTCGAGACCAAGCTCGATGGCCTGGCCTATGGCTTTTTGATTCCGGTGTTCTTTACCGTATCGGGCGCGAAGATCGATCTGACGGCTGTGGCGTCGCGCCCGGGCTTGCTCGTGGGCTTTATCGTGGCGCTGCTGATTATTCGTGCCGTGCCCATTCTCATCTCTATGAGCATTTGTCCCGTGACGCGCGATGTGTCGGCGTATGGTCGCATTACGGTGGCCCTGTACTGCACCACGGCCCTGCCGATCATCGTTGCCGTGACAAGCGTTGCCGTCAACGCGGGTGCGCTGTCGCAAGATATTGCGTCGGTCATGGTTGCCGCTGGTGCCATCACGGTGTTCTTGATGCCATTGCTCGCGCAGCTCTTCTACCGCGTGGTCGACGCCGCACCGGTCGCCGCCGTGGCAGAAGTTGCCGAGCATCCATCCGATGCGCTCGACATTCTGCGCGCCCATCACGATTTGGCGAGTCTGCTCGCACGCGAGCACGAGCTGCTGACCTCGCATGGACATGGTCGTGTATTCGAGGGCCTGCCTACGCTCGATACGATTGCCGATCGTCTTTCCGCCGAGGCAGCGAGCGGCCACATCGATGCCCGCATCGTGGACGCGGCGCACCTGCTTGCCGATAAGACCTATGGAGACGAGGTCGACCCGTCCAAGCTGACTCCGCGTGAGCGCCGCCGCCTGGAGCGCGCCAAGCTCGCCGTGCACGAATACCGCCGCCGCATGCTGGAGCTCTACGCGCGCGATGAAGCCCAGGACGACGACGGCAAGTAGCAAGGAATGTCGGGATACGGGTTCCGTCCAAATAATAGAAGGCGCGCTGCCAGCGGTTGATGCAGGCAGCGCGCCTTTTGCGTTGGACAATGTTGAGGCTAGGAGTTGAGGCTTGTGGCCCCTTAGGAGCGGGCGGCTCCGTCGACGGGGAGGATGGCGCCCGTGACATAGGAGGACATGTCGCTTGCCAAGAAGACAAAGGCGTTGGCGACATCCTCGGGCTCGCCCATGCGACCCAGCGGAATGGTGGCGATGATGGGCTTGATGACCTCTTCGGGCAGGGTGGCGACCATATCGGTCTTGGTTACGCCTGGGGCGACGGCGTTGACGCGAATACCCATGGGGGCTAGCTCGCGCGAGAGCGACTGGACCATGCCGTTGACGGCAAACTTGGACGTGGGGTAGCCGACGCCAGAGGGCTGACCGTACTTGGCGACCATCGAGCTCGTGGTAGTGATGGTGCCGCCGTGGCCGGCCTCGGTCATGATCTTGGCGGCAGCCTGGTGACCATTAAAGACGGCGACGACATTGAGATCCATGACCTTTGCAAACTCCTCGGCCGTGTAATCCAAAAGGGGCGAGCGCTGGGAGATGCCGGCATTGTTGACGACCGTGTCCAGGCCGCCCATGTCGGTTGCGGCCTGGGTAAAGGCCTCGGTCACGGCCTCGAGTGAGGTGAGGTCGCAGGAACGGCCCCAGACCTTGGCGTCGGGATAGGCGGCTGTCAGCTTCTCAACGGCCGCGTCGGCAGTCTCCTGGCGCGAGCCAAAGACGGTAACGGCAGCGCCTTCCTCGATAAAACGGCAGGCGATCGCATAGCCGATACCGCGCGTGCCTCCGGTGATGATTGCTTTCTTGCCCTCGAGCAACATGGTGCTTCCTCTCATCGCGGGCGGACATACACGGCACAGCATAGCGGCGGCAAAATACAGCTGCCGTCGCATATCGGCAAACGGTATCCACGGTTGTTGACGAACGGTCAAGTTGTTCAAACGTTAGTCGACCAGTTCGCTCAAAGGATGTAACAAAAAGGGGCTCCCATCCAATCGGACGGGAGCCCCTCATGCGTTATTTGATTTGCCGAGAATCGGGCTAGTTCGCCATGACGCCTTCGGTCCAGGCCTCGACGTCCTCGATGCGCATGACGTTGGCGACCTCGGCCACGCAGTCGACGCTGGCAAGCTCGGCGGCGGCAGCCTGGACGTCCTTCTCGAGCGCGCGGTGCGTCAGGAAGATGACCGAGCAGGTATCGCTGGCGCCCGATTTGCCGTCCTCGACCTGGTTGATGAGCGAGATCGAGATGTTGTGCTTGGCAAAGATGTTGACCGTCTCGGACAGGGCGCCCACGCGGTCGGCGACCTTCAGGCGCACATAGTACTTGGTCTGGAGCTCGTCCATGGGCTTAAAGGCGAGGTTGTGACCATAGGGCTCAATCTCGGGCAGCGGAGCCACGCCGCGGCTGATCTGCTCGGAGAGCGACAGGATATCGCCCACGACGGCGCTCGCGGTGGGGAAGGAGCCTGCGCCGGCACCGTAGAACATGGTCTCGCCCACGGCGTCGCCTACCACGTAGACAGCGTTCATGGCGCCGTTGACCTTGGCGAGCATGTGGTCGGCGGGGATCAGCGTGGGGTGCACGCGGACGTCGACGCCGGCGTCGGTGTTGCGGGCGATGCCCAGCAGCTTAATGGTGTAGCCGAGCTCGCGGGCCTGGGCGATGTCCTCGGCGCCGATGGTACGGATACCCTGCTGGTACACATCATCGGTGGTCACGCGGGTGCCAAAGCCGATGGAGGCGAGGATTGCCGTCTTGCTGGCGGCGTCGAAGCCGTCGACGTCGGCGGACGGGTCGGCCTCGGCATAGCCCTTAGCCTGTGCGTCGGCGAGCACGTCGGCGTAATCGGCGCCCTCGGCGTCCATGCGCGACAGGATATAGTTGGTGGTGCCGTTGAGAATGCCGGCGATGGTCAGGATCTTGTTGCCCACCAAGTCGTGCTCGAGCGTGCTCACGATGGGGATGCCGCCGCCGCAGCTGGCCTCGCACTTAATCTGCACGCCGCATGCGCGCGCCTTCTCGGCGAGCGTCTCGACATGACGGCCCAGCAGGGCCTTGTTGGCAGAGACGACGTGCTTACCGTTCTCGAAGGCGGTGGTAAAGATCTCGGTCGCGGGGTGCTCGCCGCCGATCAGCTCGACGACGATATCGACGGCCGGGTCGGTGACGACGTCATGCCAGTCGCTCGTAAAGGCCTCGTGCTCAATGCCTGCCGCCTCGGCCTGCTCCCAGGCAAGCGCGCAGGCGCGGGTCAGCTTAAGGTCGATGCCGTAGGCTGCCAGATACTCATCGTGGTGGCTCTTGATCAGACGGGCCACGCCGCCGCCGACGGTTCCCAGACCGATCAGACCGACGTTCACGGTGCGCAGGGGTTCGCTCATAGATAGCTCCTTCGTGCATCTTATGGATGGATTAACCGCTTAAAGGTTGAGTGCATTCTAGCGTGAACCGAGGGCGCGTGCTCGCCAGGCAACAGGAGTCGCACAAAACGGCACCCCCGAAACGCTGCGGAAACATTGGAAACATGCTCGCTACAAACGAAACTCCGTAACAAACTGTCAACGTTTGCGCCATAAGGTTTGCCCCGTACCGCAAGACGGCCGCACCGCGGCCAGCGAAAAAAGGGGGACACCATGTTCAACATCAACAGCACGCTCAGCCGTAGGAACTTTCTCGCCGGCGCCGCGGCGCTCGGCACCGCCGCCGCACTCGCTGGTTGCTCGTCGGGTGGCTCGGATGGCGGCTCCGCCGATGACGGCAAGACCTTCAAGATCGGTGTCATCGGCCCTCTGACCGGCGCCGCGGCAACCTATGGCGTTTCGGCCGAGAAGGGTGCCAAGCTCGCCGCCAAGGATTTCTCGACCAAGGACCTCAAACTCTCGCTTAAGTCCGAGGACGATGTCGCCGACGGTGAGAAGGCCATCAACGCCTTCAATACCCTGTGCGACTGGGGCATGCAGGCACTCGTCGGCCCCGTTACCACCGGTGCCGCCGTCGCCGTCTCGGGCGAGATCGCCGACGATATGCTCATGGTCACGCCTTCGGCCTCGTCGCTCGACGTCACCAAGGATAAGACCACGGTTTTCCAGGTTTGCTTCACCGATCCCACCATGGGCGCCAGCGCCGCGAAGTTCTTGGCCGAGAAGTACGCGGACGCCAAGATCGCCCTGTTCTACAACTCCGGCGATACGTACAGCTCGGGTGCTGTCTCTTATACACATCTCCGAGCCCACGAGACTAGCGCTCATCTCG
>USHR01000144.1 GCA_900554495.1 uncultured Collinsella sp. | reverse complement strand
TAGACCTCGAGGTCGCGGTCGCCGAACTTGTTCATGAGGTACTCGAGCTGCATGAGCTCGTCCCAGGTGCCGCCGACGCCCATCAGGAACACGGCGTCGTAGCCCTCGTCGGCGACCTTGTCGGCGAGCTCGATCATCTTCTTGCCGGTCTCATAGACGTTCTTGCCGTCCTCGAGGTAGCCCTCCTGGCTAAAGTGCATGATCTCGATCTTCTCGGTTTCCTTCATGGCTTTTCCTTTCTGTCCTGCACGCGAATCTATACATCGCGTTTCTTTTCGATACCAATTATAGACATACACCCAACGTGTTTTTAATACCACTTTTCAATCTGTTCCAATCCTCTGTGAACGGTCGAAATTCTCTGGTGAGTGGTATTAAATTAGAATTGAATGTATAGCTAATACCTCTGGCGCCTCCCTTGTGTGACAAAGAACAGCGTTCCTACCAGCGCAATAATGGTCGATGCCCCAAATAGCACCGCCTGGACACCCAAAGCCTCCGCCAAAAACGGAGCCGCCAGCAGCGGCAGCACGCCGGCGCTCATCAGGCCAAAACGCACAAAGCCGGTAATGCGCCCCAGGTATTTGATGTCGGCGCGCTCCTGAATCAAGATCATCTGCAGCGGTTCCAGAAATCCCCAGGCCAGACCGTTAATCGCCTGACCGATAATCGCGACCCCCAGCATATCGGTGCCCACGTACACCATGGACCCAATGCCCACGGCCATGAGCGCGCCGAGCAGCAATCGCAGGTTGACATGGCGAGCAGAAAGCTTGGTCAGGATGAACGCACCCACCGAGGAAGTGAGGCCCACGACCGAGGACAGCCAGCCCAGCCAGACAATATCCACGTTGAGCACATCGCGGTAGAACAACGACTCCAGCGAATCGAACGCGCCGAACGCAAAGAAACCCAAAAAGCCCGAGATAAAGATGAGGCGCAAGTCGTGGTCGCGAAACGTAAGTCGCGCACCCTCGGCCACACCGCCCAGAATACCGCCCTTCGGCTTCTCCCCTTTTGCGGGAGCAACACACTCGTGACAGCCCAAGGAGAGTACGGCCGCCACACCCATCATGCCCGCCATGAGCAGATAGACCGATTGCGTGGCAAAACAGCTCACGATGGCACCACCGAGCAGCGGGCCAGCGGTATAGGCGATATTGCTGTAGAACACCATGAGACCGTTCACGCGGGTACGACCCTCGGTGGTCGACTCCAGGTATCCCGGAAACGCATGCGTGCAGGTGTTGATAAAGCCGCCCGCAAGCCCCAAGACGCACGCGGCAAACACAAGCCCGGGGACAGACAACGGCGCCAACCCCACGCCAAGCGATAGCACCGCCGTAATCACGCACGTCACAAACGACGTCCGGCGCGGTCCAAAGCGGTCGATGACCGAGCCCGACACCATATTGCCCACCGACGTCATAAGATTGCGCGCGAGCGTAATGGCGGCAACCAAAAAGGCCGTGCCGGCCAGATCATACGTGGCCGCACCGATAAGCCCCAAAAAGTAGACCGCGTTGTTGGCGCACCACTGCAGGGACTCAATAAGAATCAGCCTGACCTCTGCCGGCGTCAGGCGCATTGCTTCGCGACCCTTCGCGAACATACGAACTCCTTCTATACAAAAAGGGGATGGAGGGCATAGGCCTGCTCCATCCCCTTTCCAGGTTGCAACGAAAATCTATGCAGCCGGACCCTTACGCCAGCACGCCGAAGAACGCGCCGATGATGCCCACGACCATGGTGGCCACGATCAGCACCATGGGGTTGATCTTCTTGGACAGCAGCCAGTAGTACAGCCAGAAGGCGATCATGCCGAGCATGCCGGGCATGATGCCGTCCAGGATGTCCTGGAGGGTCTGGGCGTCGTCGCCCGAGCCGATGGCCACCGGGATGCTGGCCCAGAACATGTCCTTGCACATGGCGCCCACGACCATGACGCCCACGATGCCCACGCAGGTCATGATCTTCTGCATGAGGCCGGTCCTCTGGGCCTCGTCCAGGAAGCCCACGCCCAGCTCGTAGCCCTTGACGGCGCCCCAGATGCGCAGCGCGAAGCCGGGGACGTTGTAGATGAGCAGGAAGGCGATGGGGCCGAAGGGGTTG
The DNA here is from genome assembly GCA_900554495.1 of uncultured Collinsella sp. Classification (GTDB taxonomy): domain Bacteria; phylum Actinomycetota; class Coriobacteriia; order Coriobacteriales; family Coriobacteriaceae; genus Collinsella. The sequence goes on along the minus strand of USHR01000144.1, from coordinate 2,738 downwards.
CCGGCCTGGCACAGGCTGATGCCCACCGCGGCGGCGACCACGCGCAGCGTCGACAGGAAGATGGAGTCGCCGATGCCGGACAGCGGGCCCATGAGGGCGGCCTTGACGTCGTTGACGCTCTCGGGCTCGATCTCGCCGCGGGCGACCTTCTCCTCCATGGCCATCGCGATGCCGCCGACGAACGGGGCGAACTGGACGGTGATGTTGAAGAACGCGCAGTGGCGGTGCAGGGCCGCGGCGCAGTCGTCGGGGCGGCCGGCGTAGATCTTCTTGAGCATGTTGGCGACCATCAGGCAGAAGGCGATGTTCATCTGCTTGTAGTAGGTCCAGGAGAACTCCATGCCCAGGGCGCCGACGTTGACGGCGCTCTTGACGAGGTCGGAGCGCGTAATCTTGTTCTCGGGACTAGAAGTCATCGTCCTCATCCCCTTCCGCGGAGAGCTGGGGCTGGGCTCCGCCCAGGCCGAGCAGGTCGAACTTGTCGATGCCGATGATGATGGCGATCAGGGCGACGCCCAGGACGGGCACGTTGGCGTAGGAGCACAGCAGGAAGCCCAGGAAGTAGAAGGGCACGAGCTGCTTGGTGAGCACCAGGCGGCCGAGCATGGCGAAGCCCATGGCCGGCAGGATGTTGGCGGCAACGCCAAAGCCAGCAAGGACAAAGGGCGGGATGAAGTCGAGCAGGCCCTGGATGGCGTCAGCACCCAGATAGAACGACAGCGAGCACAGCAGGAACGCCATGATGATACCGGTCAAACCGATCAGGAAGTGCATCGCATAGACACCCTTAAGGTTGCCCTGGCCGGAGTAGACATCAGCGCGGTCGACCAGGATCGGCAGGGCGGCGTTAAGGATGTTCTTGATGGCAAGGCACAGCGTGGCGATGGGCATGGCAAGCGCGATGGCTGCCTCGGTGCTCTGGCCCAGCTGGATAGCGAAGGCGCAGGCGAGCACGCCGCCGATCGTCTCATCAGGCGGCACGTAGGCGCCGATGGAGATCGAGCCCATGAACAGCAGCTCCAGACTCGCACCGATCGCGAGGCCGGACTGCAGGTCCCCCAGCACCAGGCCCACGAGCGGGCACAGGACGATGGGGCGGAACGCGTAGAGCGTACCGAGCTGGCAGTCGAACTTACCAAATGCGGCGATAAGTCCGATGAGGATTGCTTGGGTAAGCATACATCCCCCTTTCCATATAGGACACTACGAAGAGCTCAGACTCTTCGAAATTGAACGCCTAGAGCACGCTGGCGCAGTCGACCTTGGGGGCATCGGCCAGGGGTCGAATCTCGACCTCAACGCCACGATCCAGCATCTCGCGCACATCGGCTTCCTCGGCCGCGGTCAGGAAGATCTGACGAGAGACCTGACGAGCGTCGGGACGCTTCTCGTCCTTGGGCTTGGTGTTGCCCAGGTTGACCGACTTGATCTGCGGGCAGCCCTCAACAAGCTGCTTTGCCTCAGCGATAGTGGCGACGCAGATGATCATCTTGTACTTGTCGGTCACGCCCGAGTTGATAGCTTCGATTGCATGCTCCATATCTTTGATGACGAGCTTGCAGCCGGCAGGCTTGCCCATCTTGAGCGTCGTCTTCCACACCGGGTCGTTTGCGACCTTATCGCCCACGCAAAAGATGCAGTTGGAGCCAAGGCCCTGAACCCAGGAAACTGCGACCTGGCCATGAAGCAGGCGATGGTCAACGCGAAGTAGCTGAATCATAATGTGACCCCCCAAAGGTCTTGTGCCGTCATACGGCGTGTCAGTAGGTGCTGCGGATTAGAACTCTTCCTCCTCCTCGTCATCGACCAAAAGATCGTTGACAAACTTCACGCGCGTATCGTCCGCAGCGACGATGGCGCGAATCGTCTCCTCAACCGGCGCCGACTCGTCAGAGAACAGCAGCTGGATGAGCAGAGGAAGGTTCATGTTGGTAACGAGGTACGTGCGGGGACGCGTCTGGACGATCTTGGTGAACTCGTTGTTAACGCTACCGCCAAAGAGGTCGGTGCAGACAACGACATCATCGTCGGCAGACATGCCTGCCAGCAGTTTTTGGGCCTCCTCGGCCACGTCCATGCGGCCATCGACGAACATCGAAAGATCGTGGACGTTGTCGCGAGCGCCCGAGAGCAGCTCGACGCTCTCCTTGATGCCGGTGGCGAAGTGCGCATGGCTGGCGATGATGTACTGCCTCATTCTGTGTTCCTCTCAATAGCCCGGCACGTTCCCGCACCCGTTTTCTTTAGTAGTCGAACTGGTGATAGTAGCGACGATACTTGAGGTTGTGCTTGGTGACCGTCTCGTAGTAGCGAGCCAGGCGGTCGGTCACGAGCACCGTCAGAATCCACGGGGAGACGATGACGCGGAACTCGTCGTCAAGGCCGGGGATCGCGAACTCGGCGGTGTCGATGATGTTGATGTCGGTGTCGCCGGTCACGCCGCGGGTCAGGAAGGCGCGGACGCGCTCGTCGAGCTTGCGGTTCTCGTCCTCGCCCATGAACAGGAAGACCGGGACGCCGGGCTCCACGAGCTCGAGGGTGCCGTGGAAGAAGTCGGCCGAGGTGATGTAGCGGGTGCGCTTCCACTGCATCTCCTCCAGGATGCACATCGAGAACAGAATCGTCTCGCCCCACAGGGCGCCGGAGCCGATGAACATGGTGTAGGGGGCCAGGGCGTACTTCTTGGCGAGCTCCTCGGCGCGCGGCTCGAAGCGCTTGCGGATGTCGAGCATGTCCTT
>USHR01000143.1 GCA_900554495.1 uncultured Collinsella sp. | reverse complement strand
CGAGGCCGAGCGCAAAATGGATTCTAAAAAACACCTTGCCAAATAGGAGCGTCAGACCAGAAGTGCCCCCGTTCGTAGCTCCGAAGGAGCAGAACGGGGGCACTTCATTGGTCGAGGACGTTTTCAAAACCAAGCCCGGTCCCGGCCGGACAGCCCACGAACGCTACAGGTTCTTGACACCCATCGCGCGCATGGCGTTCAGGATGGCGATGATTGCCACGCCTACGTCGCCAAAGACCGCAAGCCACATGTTGGCGATGCCGAGCGCCGCAAGCACCAAAATCAGCAGCTTAATACCCAGCGCGAAGATGATATTCTGCCAGACAATCGACATGGTCTTGCGCGCCACGCGGATCGCGCGGGAAATGTTGGACGGCTTGTCATCCATCAGCACGACATCCGCCGCCTCAATCGCAGCGTCGGAGCCCATGGCGCCCATGGCAATGCCCACATCGGCGCGCGTAAGCACAGGCGCATCGTTGATGCCGTCGCCGACAAAGGCGAGCTTGCCCTTGCCGTTCTCGCTCGCAAGCAACGCCTCAACACGGTCGACCTTGTCGCCCGGCAGCAGCTGCGCGTGGAACTCGTCGAGGCCGAGCTGCTTGGCCACCGCAGCAGCCACTTCCTCGCGGTCGCCCGTGAGCATAACGGTGCGCTTGACGCCGGCGGCGTGCAGGTCGCGGATCGTCTGCTCGGCATCGACCTTAACGGTGTCTGCAATCACGATGTGGCCGGCGTACACGCCGTCAACGAGCACATGCAGAATCGTTCCGACGACCTCGCAATCGGGTGCTTCAACGCCGGTCGCGGCGAGCATCTTGGCGTTGCCGACGACGACATGCTTGCCGTCGATGGTCGCCGTCACGCCGTGGCCCGCGTCGTTGGCGGAGTCGCTCACCCGCTTGGGGTCGACCTCGCCCTGGTAGGCGACGCGCACGGACTGCGCGATGGGGTGATCCGAGAATGACTCCGCAAGGGCTGCGACCTCGAGCAACGACTGCTCGGTATAGCCAGCCTCGGGGTGTACCGCCACGACCGAGAACGTGCCGTTGGTGAGCGTGCCGGTTTTGTCGAAGACGACGGTGTCCACGTCGGCGAGCGTCTCGAGGTAGTTGGAGCCTTTGATGAGAACGCCAAGCTTGGACGCGCCGCCGATGCCGCCAAAGAAGCTCAGCGGCACGCTGATCACGAGCGCGCACGGGCAGCTGACGACCAGGAAAGTCAGGCCGCGCAGAATCCAGTCGGACCAGGCACCGGTGACCAGGCCGCCGCCAAGGGCGAGCACCGCGGCCGCGCCGGTGACGGCGGGGGTGTAGACGCGGGCGAAGCGTGTGATGAAGTTCTCGGTGCGTGCCTTCTTTTCGCTGGCATTCTCCACGAGCTCCAGGACGCGCGCGACGGTGGACTCGCCAAAGGGCTTGGTGGTGCGCACGTGGATGAGGCCCGTCATGTTGATACAGCCGCTGATGATATCGTCGCCGGACTTGGCGGGGCGGGGGACTGACTCGCCCGTGAGCGCGGCGGTGTCGAGCTGGGTTTCGCCCTCGACGATGACGCCGTCGATAGGCACGCGCTCGCCGGGCTTGACCACGATCACGGTGCCGACGGCTATGTCATCGGGAAAGACCTGTTCGAGCGTACCGTCGGCTTGCTCGACGTTGGCGTAGTCGGGCGCGATGTCCATCATGGCGCTGATTGACTTGCGGCTTTTGCCCACGGCATATGCCTGGAACAGCTCGCCGACCTGGTAGAACAGCATGACGGCGGCGCCTTCGGCCATGTGCGGGTCGGTATCGGGGAAGAGCACCATGGCAAACGCGCCGATGGTTGCGACTGCCATAAGGAAGCTCTCGTCGAAGGCCTTGCCGCGGCGGATGTTACTGAATGCCTTTTGCAGTACGTCGTAGCCGGCAATCAAAAACGGCACGAGGAACAGCACAAAGCTGGCGTAGATGTCGCCCGGGGTGCCGAATGCGGCGGCGAGGGTGCCAAGCTCATCGAGGGCGTACACCACGGCAAAAATGCCCAGCGCTACCAGGATGCGGTTGCGCTTATGCTCGAGTGACTCTTTTTTCTTGCGCTTCTTCTTTTTCTTTTTGGGGTCGGCGGTGACCATGACTCGTATCCTCCCATTTGAATGTATGAACACTCGCTCATATAATTTCGCGAGCAAAGGCCGCGGCAAGCGCGGCCTTGCGGGTCAGCGTATGCGCAGGCTAGAGAATGATCTCGCAGTCCGGCTCGGCGTCGGCGGTGAACTCCACGACACGGTCGAGGACCTCCTCGAACTCGGCGTCGTCGGCCTCGAGCGTCAGCTTCTGGGTCATAAAGTTGACGGACACGGATTTGACACCCTCGAGCTTGGCCAGCTCGTCCTGAAGCTCGCGCGCACAGTTGGCGCAGTCGATCTCGTCGAGCTTAAACTGCTTTTTCATGGTGGGTTCCTTTCTCTGTGTTGGCGACCTGGGTGCCGGTCGCGTTGGTACTGTGGTTGGTTGCTATTCGCAGATATGGCTCATGCCCTGGTTGAGCATGGTGTAGACATGATCGTCGGCAAGCGAGTAGAGGATGTTGCGGCCGTCGCGGCGGAACTTGACCAGGTGCGACTGCTTAAGCGTGCGCAGCTGGTGCGATACTGCCGACTGCGAGGTTGCGGTCGCCCCGGCGATGTCGGCCACGCAGAGCTCGCGGCCCATGAGGGCATAGAGAATCTTGATGCGCGTGGTGTCGCTGAAGACCTTGAACAGGTCGGCCAAGTCGTACAGCAACTCCTCGTCGGGAAGGTCCTCGGGCGAGCAGGTGGTGGGGATCACGGGCTCGGTGGCCTCGATGTCAGTCTTTGTTTCATCAGCGTGGTCGCTCATTGCAATATCCTTTCATATGAACATGCGCTCATATAACTTACTTTCGATTATATGAGCGCATGTTCATATGTCAATAACGTTCAGGTAATTCGTCGTACAAAATGATGAGGAAAAGCGGACGAGATCCCGGACTAAGCGGTTTTGATTAGCGATGCCGGGGTGGGTGCCCCTGCGCCGTGCAAAAATTGGAGTATTCTGCAACGATAGGGGGTCTGTTAATCTATCGCGGGCCAAATAATGTAGTTCAAGAGCTATCTTAGGGTGTTAAACCGATGAGTTCTTCCTCAAATGTTGCCTAACGTTCTCACGCAAGAGTGATTTCGCTTCACATTTGGATCCACTCGAGGGTGATGGACACCCGACCCTGCTGAATACTCGCAATTTTGCACGTCGCTAGGGTACCCACCTTGTTAGTCGGCCTAGATTCCGGCTCCGAAGACCCTGCCCTCGGGCGTGAAGCTGTTTGTTTGGTTGAGTGATGGGCTGTCGGGTTCGACGGTTTGCATATCATCGATTGCCGGCGCTTCGTTAATCGTCGGATCGTCCAATGTGATGCCTTCGAACATTGCTTTTTCGAGGTCAATTCGTTGACGCTCTTCGGAATCCTGGCGAAGCTCCTCCTGGATTCGTTTCTTCTCCTCAATAAACCTTCTGAGCACAAACAGTCTCAGGTCCTCTTGCATGATTTGAAAGTCTTTTGGCAAACGCGAGGGGCGTATGCCTTCTTTTCGTTGGATTGCCTCCATGACCCTAACGAAAGAGCTGGCATGCATAAAGGAATAACGGCTGACGGTGATGATTCCGTACCCCATGGACGCAAGTGCGTTCTTGCGTTCTTCGTCGATGGCGCGGTCTTCTTCCGCGTCGTGATAAAAACCGTTGTATTCAATATCTGTTCGAGATTTCTTCAGATATGCATCCATAAAGAACTTTTTGCGTCTCGTGAGATTTTTTGCGGCAGCGGTGACCTGTACCTCGTAATCGGTCTCAATTCCCTTAATACCAAGTCCACCTTCGCTTTTGGGCAGCGTAAGCATCATGACAAAGGCCGTTTCCATGGGAGAGCGGCATCCATCGCGTACACATTGAATAGCCTTTCGGGCAAGGGCCAAACCATCGCATCTGGTAATGGAATTAAAGAACTGCTTTAACCTCTCGGTTGAGGTAAGTGGGAAACGCTCGGCATAAGAGGTAGAAGAACCGGTTCCAAGGGAATAGGCGCCGCACAGCTCAAAGTAGTACTCCACCAGTTCGCGAAAAGAAAGATAGGTGGCGGCCTGAAGTGCACAAAGCTCAACGCCAACAATGTAGATGTCATCTTCTAGCTCCATAAAACGCGAGCATGAGAATCGCTTTGACGAAACGTGGCATTGACAGTCCATCGCGTAGCGCGCGTTCCTGCGATCAAACACCATTACCTCGAGGGATTCATTTGCGTCGCGGGCAACATCATGTTTGGCAAGCCATTCTGCGGCCGCGTCGAGGAGCGTTCCGGTGGGGCACGATCCGTAAATTGCGGCAGGACTACAGGGCTCGGTGTCATTCGCAGACACCGAATGCGCGGCTTGGTAGACCGCTTTTGCAGTGGTATGTGACAATACGATACTCATGGTATATATCGTGTCAGCTAATGTCGTGTTGATGACGCTGAGCGGAAAAGTCGTTTTAGAGGTCTAACCAAATGCTGTCCAAAAACTTGACGCAATTATGGGCACGTTCACCCTAAATCAATGTTTTCGCTGCTCAGCTATAGCATAGAAATACTCAATTGCTGCACATTTGGTATCGATGCATCGCCATCTGAAAACAAATCACGTGTCGGGAAAGTGCCGAAATAGTTAAAAAATAGGGTTCAGAATTTGTGAAGCGCGGGCCTGCTTATGGAACGTAGGGCGGCCCCGCCGCGGGGGTTCCCGCTGCGGGGCCGCTCGTGATCTACGCCGTGGTTTGTCGTAGACGTTTCTACTTGGCAAACAGGTTCTTGCTGTCTCTTATACACATCTCCGAGCCCACGAGACTAGCGCTCATCTCG
>USHR01000142.1 GCA_900554495.1 uncultured Collinsella sp. | reverse complement strand
GGCTCGGAGATGTGTATAAGAGACAGCGCAAAAAGTCCGCAAAGGCTAAGGCCGTCGAGCAGCAGGCCGATGTTGAGCCCAGTGCCGATGCCGATACCAAGGCCGATAACGAAGTCCCGGTCGACACCGACGCAGCGACTCCGGCGGCCAAGGGCACCACGACCGCGGAGATCGATGAGAACGCCCGCCCCAACCGCCGTCAGCACAAGCGCAACGACGAGCGCAACGAGCGCAAAGACGAGCGCAATAACGACCGCCGCAACCGTCAGCGTGATCGCAAGCAGCGCAATAAGGAGCGCAATGCCGCCCCGACCGAGCCTACGCTTTCGCGCGAGGAACTCGCGGCCATGAAGGTCGCCGAGCTGCGCGAAAAGGCCAAGGAGTTCGAGATCGAGACGACCGGCAAGAAGAAAGCCGAGCTCGTCGAGGAGATCTACGTCACCGCCGCGAAGGCCGAGGGCTTCCGCGACATCAAGGGCATCCTGCAGATTCGTCCGGACAGCTCCGGTATCATCCACGCCCACGGTTACATGAAGTCCAACGACGACGCCTTCGTCCCCGCCTACCTCATCCGCTCCGCGCGTCTGCGCACGGGCGACGTCATCGAGGGCTCGCTTCGTCCTTCGCGCGGCGGCGACAAGCGCGCCGGCCTCGCCAAAATCACGACCGTCAACGGTCTAGACCCCGAGCAGATTCGCAACCGCCCCAAGTTTGGTGACCTCACCCCGGTCTATCCCAACGAGCCGCTGCGCATGGAGCACGGCAAGGACTCCATTACCGGTCGCGCCATCGACATCGTGTCGCCGATCGGCAAGGGTCAGCGTGGCTTGATCGTGTCTCCGCCCAAGGCCGGCAAGACCACGATCCTCAAGAAGATCTGCCAGTCCATCTCGATCAACAATCCCGAAGTGCACCTCATCTGCCTGCTCGTCGACGAGCGCCCCGAAGAGGTCACCGATATGCAGCGCTCCATTAAGGGCGAGGTCGTGGCCTCGACCTTCGATATGCCCGCCGACAACCACACCCGCGTGGCCGAGCTCGTCATCGAGCGCGCCAAGCGCATCGTGGAGCTGGGCGGCGATGTCGTGGTGGTGCTCGACTCCATCACGCGTCTTGCCCGCGCCTACAACTTGGCGGCGCCTGCCTCGGGCCGCATCCTTTCGGGCGGCGTCGATTCGGCGGCGCTGTATCCGCCCAAGCGCTTCCTGGGCGCAGCCCGCAATATCGAGAACGGTGGCTCGCTCACCATCCTGGCCTCTGCCCTCATCGACACCGGTTCCAAGATGGACGAGGTCATCTTTGAGGAGTTCAAGGGCACCGGCAACATGGAACTTAAGCTCGACCGCGACCTGGCCGATCGTCGCATCTTCCCGGCTATCGACCCCGTTGCCTCCGGTACGCGTAACGAGGACCTGTTGGTCGACGAGCAGATGCGTCCGTTTGTTTTTGGCCTGCGTCGCATTCTTGCCGGCATGAACAACACCGAGCGCGCAGCCGCATCGTTTATCAAGGGTCTTAAGGGCACCAACACCAACCAAGAGTTCCTGGTGCGTTCGGCCAAAAAGCACAGTGACTACGAGCAGACGTTCTAGGTTGTCATCCACGCGCAGCGATAGTCATCAATTCGATAAAGGGTCGGGGCTTTGAGCCTCGGCCCTTTTTCATATCGTCGCTCCGCGCTTATTTTTAACCATAAGACCGACGAGCAGCAGGTTTCCCGTTTCAATCCGACATCGTCGCTTGCAATCGACGGGGCGGTTTCGCATAATAGCTTTTAAGCTTCGCGACGGAAAACGCAGATGAAACGAACCATATACCGTTGCTTTGGGGCATAGCCCCGCTTCATCTTCTCTCGCGCAGCCAACTGAATGATGCGATTTGGGTGCTGGAAGATGGGGAGAGCTCATGGCTTCTTCTGATGCAACACAACGAGCAGTCCTTGCCGGACTTTCGTGCGGGATCGGCCTTGCCGCTCCCGTGGTTATGTATGCCGCGACGCTGCCGTTTTCGTCTGTGAACGAGACGGTCGTGGCGGGTGCGGTTCCCTTCGCCGTGGGCGCGGTGGCGGGCGTGGGTATCTATGCCGCCTCGCTGGGTATCTCCGAGTATCGTGCGCAGCGTGAAGAGCGTCTGTTCCAGCCCGATGCCATGGGCGGTGCCGCCAATCTCAATCAGCATCAAAGTGAGTTCAAGACCGTCTCGATTCCAGCTCAGCAGCAGGATGCGACTCCTTACGCTGTGGCTTCCGCTTCTCAGGCTCAGGCGGAGCAGTCTACCTCGGCATTCCTTTCCGGCCTGACTGGTGCGTTCCAGCGCCGTCATGCCGATGATGGTGTCCCTACCATCGCTCGAGCCGCAGATGCTATGGACGAGGCCGAGGCTTGGTCCATGATCGACAGTATGCTCGACGACGATTCGCCGGTGAGCTGCGACCCTGCACACTCGCGCGACGTCTATCAAGTCGCCATCGACGAGCTCACCAACGGCGGGCAGACCGGCTCCTTCAATCGCGACGACATCGCCGCCGCGGCACGCGCCGTGTCTGGTTCCCAGGCCGCCCCTGCGGGCAGCACGGCGGCTTTCGTGGCACTCGTTGCCAACGCGGCAGCCAATAACGCCTACAACGCTACCACGGCGGACGCGAACGCTTCTGCCGACAATTCGTACGTTGATGAAGCCATGACTGCGGACGAGGAGGCCGTTGCCGCCCGCCGCGCCGCCGAAAGCTCGCTTTGGGGCGCTCCTGCCCAGCAGCAGGCGGCTGAGGCTGCGCCGTACAATGCAAACCTCGCCAGCATGCCTATCATCTCCGGTGCCGTGGACATCGATCTCGATGACCTCGATGAGCCTGCGGCCATCACCGCATCGATTGATGCCCAAGATCGCATCGACACCGGTGACCTTCCGGACGCCTCGCTCGAGGTTGATGTTCCCATGGCCGATTACTCGGGCCACGAGGACATGTGGGCCGCCGCCACCGCGATTCTGGATGAGATTGACGAGCCTGCTCCTGTTGCAGCCCCCGCTCCCGTCGCTGCCCCTCAGTCTGCTGCCCCCGCCTATGTCGGCCGTCACAGTGCTGTGTTCCCCGAGGATACTGCCCGTATCTCGCGCGAGAGCATCGAGCGGGCCGAGGCTATTGCCGCCGGCATTATGGAAAACCGTCGTCACGAGCGCGTCAATCAGATCCTCGAGGAAGAGATCGAGCGCCTGCAGTCCTCAACCGCCAAGCGTACGGGCCGTGCCTATCTGAGCGTTATCGAGGGCGGTACCGCCAGCTTCGCGCCGCTCCGCGCGGAGGCATAACTTCTGCATGGTTAAGATCAATCGAAAATGGGCGGTTGTAACCTGCCTGATGGCGCTCTTGATCTGGGGCAATTCGCTGGTTCCCGGCTCGGGGTCGGGCTCGCTGAGCCTAACGGTCATGGAAGCTATCCGCGGTTTCCTGCACGGCGTGGGACTTCCATATGAATGGGTGACCAACTTTGTTGTTCGCAAGTGCGCGCATTTTACCGAGTATATGGTGCTCGGCATCCTGGCAACGCACGCCTTTGATTTTGAGGGCCGGCGCACCTTTGACGTGCTGTTGCCCACGGCGGTGTTCCTGCTGCTGATTCCTTCGATCGACGAGACGATTCAGCTCTTTGTGCCGGGACGCGCCGGCATGATCACCGATGTGATGATCGACTGCTGTGGAGCGGCAACGGGCGTTGTGCTCCGATATCTACTACGATCGCTCATATGTGCCAAAAAGGCCGCCTAGGACGAATGTTTGGTCCTAGGCGGCCTTTTATATTTGAGGCTTATATGGGGCGTGGTGGCGTCGTTCCGTAGGTTGGATTTGCCGGGCGCGCCACGCCCTGTGGGTGCGTCTGTTAATGAAGCGCCTGCGCGCCCAGGGCAAGGCAGCCCATAATGCCCTGCTTGCCCTCGAGGCTGTTGTTGACGATGTAGTTATCGATGTCGTTGACCTCGGGCGTGACGATATAGCCGTTGAGCATCTCGGCACACTTCTTGCGCGCGAGCGGCACGATGGGGGTGTGGTCGGCCACACCGCCGCCGATGATGATCTTTTGCGGCGCGTAGCACAGCGTGTAGGTCATGAGCGCCTGTGCTAGATAGCCGGCGAGCAGGTCCATGGCCTCTGGGTCATCGGCCATGTCTCCGGCGCTCTTGCCATCCCAGCGCTTTTTAACGCCGGGGCCGGCGATGAGGCCCTCGAGGCAGTTGTCATGGAAGGGGCAAGCGCTATGCTCGCCGATGGTGTCGCGCGGGTCGCGCGTGACCAGGATGTGGCCGGCCTCGGGATGCATCATGCCGTGTACGAGCTTACCGCCCGAGAGCACGCCGGCGCCCACACCGGTGCCGATGGTCAGGTAGACCACGTCCGTGAGGCCCTGGGCGCAACCAAAGGTGACCTCGCCCAAGCAGGCAACGTTGACGTCGGTGTCGTAGCCGCAGGGAATATTGAGCTCGTTTTGGATGGTGCCCAGCAGGTCGAAGTAGCGCCATGCCGTTTTAGGCGTCTCCAGGATCTTGCCGTATTGGGGCGAGGCAGGGTTGACTGCGGTGGGTCCAAAGGCGCCGATGCCCAGCGCGGCGATGCCCTTGTCGGCAAACCATGCATTGACGGCCTCAACGGTCTCCTGCGGGGTCGTGGTCGCGATCTGCTCACGCTCCAGGACCGTACCGTCTGCATAGCCCGTGGCGCAGACCATCTTGGTGCCGCCGGCCTCGAGCGCTCCGATAAGCTGCTGTTCTGCCATAGTATTCCTCTCTCTGGGACGAGTTGCTCCGTGACTAAAGTATAGGGCTCTAAACCATTTAAGAAAGCGCTATAAAAAGAAGCCTCGCAACGTGGTGAACCGCGCCCCAAATCTTGGACGCCCTAAATAGCGACTAGGCCGCAAGGGCCT
>USHR01000141.1 GCA_900554495.1 uncultured Collinsella sp. | reverse complement strand
CCGAGCAGCGCATTGTCGACTATATATTGGAGCACCAGTCCGAGGCGCCGCGCCTCACGGCCGCTCAGCTCTCACGCGCCGCCGCCACGTCCGAGGCGACCGTTTCGCGCTTCTGCCGAAAGCTTGGCTTTGGCAGCTTCCGCAGCTTTCAGTTTTCGTTGGCGAGGGATTTGGAAAGCCAGCGCAACGAGGGCCTGACTGACGAGGTCTCGCTCGACAATATGGAGCAGAGCCTCAAGAACATCCTGGCTGCCAAGGTGAGCGAGCTTAATGCAACCATCGACGGAATCGACCACGATACGCTGGCGGCTGTTGTGCATGCCCTTAAGCATGCAGGGGTTATTGAGTTTGCAGCTGTGGGCAATACGAACGCGGTCGCGCTCGATGCGACGTTTAAGTTTTCGCAGCTGGGCCTGCGCTGCATGGCGAGCACCATTAGCGAGACATCAATCGGCTTTGCGCTCACGTTACGCCCGGGTGACGTCATCGTGCTTATCTCAAACTCCGGCAAATCGCGCCGACTGAATCGCATGGCAAAAGCGGCTCGCAACTGCGGCGCAACCGTAGTCGTCATCAGCAGCGACAGCAAATCCCCGCTCGCGCGTCTGGCAGACTACACCTTTAATACCGTCAACCACGAAGCGCTGCTGACGACGGGCGACTTTGCGTTCTCTAAGATCAGCGCCACGATGATCATCGAAGTCATCTACAACTTCCTGCTGCCCGAGATTGAAGACGCGCGTGAGCATATCAGCTACTACGAGGAGCTCATCCAGCCGGATAAGGTCGTTGAGTAAAACGCGTAGTGGGACAAAAATTTCAGTCTATTTTGTCCCACCAACACCGCTGATACGACCTAACCTCGAGCTTCTTCGAGCATCTGCTTGGCATGCGCTAAGCTTGCCTCGGACTGATCGCCGCTCAACATGCGGGCGATCTCGGCGATACGCGCTTCGCCGGTTACCTCGTCCAAATGCGTCTGGGGAAGATCGCCCGGTTCCTTGCTGACGACATAATGCTTGTCAGCCATGACGGCGACCTGCGCCAAATGGGTTACGACAATCACCTGATGCGTAGCGGCGAGATCTGCCAGCACGCCCGCGAGTGCACGCGCCGTGGAGCCACCGACACCGGCATCGACCTCGTCAAACACCAGTGTATCGACACCGTCCGCGTTACCGAGGACAACCTTACTTGCCAGCATGACGCGGCTGAGCTCGCCGCCCGACGCAATTCGACGCAGGGGACGCGGCGTCAAGCCGGCACCGCTGCGGTATAGCAGCTCGTAGCTCGAAGGACCAACGGGCGTCCACTCGGCACGGGGAAGATCGCGCGACTCCCAGACGAGCTCGGCGCCACCCATCTCCAAGCGAGCCATCTGGCGGCCGACCTCGTGACAGAAGCGCGGGGCCGCCGTATTGCGAGCGCGCTTAAGCGCCTTGGCGGCAGCAAACAGTTCGCGCTCCGCCGCGCCAAGCGCTTCACGCGCCTTTTTGATCTGTTCATCGCCATCATCGACCAGGGACAGCAGCTCTTGCGAGCGATCGCGCATGGCAAAGACATCGTCCATGGTGGGACCCCACTGACGCAACAGGCCCTTGAGGTCGGAATACCGCTCACGCATGCGTGCGAGCTCGCGCGGGTCGAAGGCGACGCCATCGCGATAGGAACGAAGCTCGTTCGCGCAATCCTCAAGGGAGATACAGGCATCCGAAAGTGCATCGGCAATGTCACCCAGTTTGCGATCGACGGTAGCCATACGGGAAAGTTCTGCCACGGCGCTGTTCACGGCATCGAGCGCTCCCCCTTCGGCGGCAAGCGATGCATGGGCATCGTTAGCCGTGGCAACCAGTACCTCGGCATGTTCGGAGCGCGGCAGCAGTTCCTCGAGTTCCTCATACTCGCCCGGCTTGGGGTCGACCTCGCCGATGCGCTCGAGGGCAAAGCGCGCCTCCTCGACGCGGCTCCCCTGCGCACGCGAGGCCTCTTCGACACGTCGAACCTCCTTGGCGGCAGCGCGCGATGCCTTAAAGCAGGCGCGGTACGCATCCAGCGCCTCGAGCGCAGAGCGTCCCGCCCACGCATCGACCATCGCAACGTGATGCACCGGATCGAGTAAGCGCTGGTGCTCGTGCTGGCCGCACAGATCCATCATCACACCGACGCGCTCCGAAAGCTCGCGCACACTGGCGATGCGGCCGTCAATCTTCACGCGGCTGCGGCCCTCGGCAGAAAGGCTGCGCTGGACCGTGAAGCCCTCCGTGTCGTGCGGCCCGTCAAAGAGTCGCGCCTCGACGCTCGCCAGCGCCTCACCCTCGCGCACCGTCGAGGAATCCGCGCGCTCGCCCAAAATAAGTTTGAGGGCCGAGAGCAGCGCGGTCTTGCCGGCACCGGTCTCGCCGGTCAGGACAGTCAGGCCGGCACTCGGCACCAACGTCGCCTCGCGAATGAGTGCAATGTTAGAAACCTGCAGCTCATCGATCATGACGCACTCCGTAGAACACACGGCTCACCGAGTTATAGAAGCTCTCGGGGCCGTAATCCAGCAGCAGCACATCACCGGGACCGCGACGCACAGCCACGCTCTCGACCGTGCCATCGCAGGTAATAAACTGTCCATCGATGGCGATCGCCGGCACGCTCGGGCGATCATCGGACATAAAGATTTCGACGACATCACTCGGCGAAGTCAAGAAGGCACGGGCCTGAATGGTGTGCGGCGCAATGGGTACGCAGACCATGCCCGTATAGTCGGGGCTCACGATGGGGCCACCGGCACTGAGCGCGTAACCCGTAGAACCAGTCGCCGTGGACACGACCACGCCGTCACCACGCAGTCGATCGATATGGTGGCCCGACACCGTGATGTCAAACTCGACCATATCGGACAGGGGGCCGCGCGTAAGCGCCATGTCGTTGAGGGCGAAGGTGCGCACGACATCCTTCGTACCGTCTTCGCGCACGGACACGATATCCGCGGCGATGGTAGCGCGACGGCTCACATGCAGCTCGCCGGACAGGGCGTCGCTCACGACCTGCAGAATGTCGCGCTCCTCGGGACTCGCAGCCGTCAAAAAGCCCAGGTGACCATAGGAAAGACCGAGGATAGGAATCTCGCGATGGTTGAGGATGCGGGCAGCGCGCAGCAACGTACCGTCCCCGCCGAGCGTAATGACCAGATCGGAGCCATCAATATCAGGCGTGCTTTGAATCTTCGATCGCTGGTCGGCAGCCCATGCGACTTCATAGCCCTGGCGCGTCAGCCAAAGCTCGAGCATCAGGCCGCTCTCGACCGCCTCTTGCTTGTAGTAATTGGGAACCAGAAAGACCTTCATAGCGTTGCAGCTTTCTCGCTCAAAACCGATACCTGGGATTGCAGCTCGTCTTGCGAGCGGTCGCCGGGTTCAAATCTCGTGCCGTACACGAAAAACTCAACGTTGCCCTTGGCACCATGAATGGGTGACACGCACACATCGACCGGGAACAGGCCCTTGGCAGCAAAGAGTTCAACCGCCGCCACGAGTGTATCGCGGCGCACGGCGGGCTCGGTCACAATGCCGCCCTCGCCCACCAGCGCCGCCGGAGCCTCAAACTGCGGCTTTACGAGCGTGCAGAATGCACCCGTAGGAGCCAGGCACGCCAGTACCGCATCGATAATATTCGCGATGCTGGTAAACGAGACATCACACACAGCCAGGTCGATGGCGCCGGCATAGCCAAGCTCAGGCAGCTGCGTCACGTTTGTGCGCTCATGCAGCGTCACGCGATCGTCCTGACGCAACGACCAATCGAACTGGGCGCGACCCACGTCCACCGAGACAACGGTCGCAGCTCCGCGCTTGAGCAGGCAATCGGTAAAGCCGCCGGTAGAGCAGCCCACATCCAGACAGGCAAGGCCCGTCGGATTGATACCAAACGCATCAAGCGCGCCTTCGAGCTTAAGACCGCCGCGACCAACATATGGAATGCGCCCCTTCATGTGCAACGGCAGACCCGGGGTCACCTTAAGGCCCGGCGAAGTCAAGCGCTCGCCGCCACTCGAGACCAAGCCGGCCATAAGAGTGCGAAGGGCATCCGCGCGATCGGCGCAGATGCCCTGTGAAATCAGTTCGTCATCAAGACGCACGCGTTTCATGAATGCCATCAACCATTCGTATCCGGAGATGCGGCCTAGCTATCCTGGGATTCGTTTGCCGCATCCTCATCGTATTCCTGCTCGAGCTTGTCGGCTTCTCGTGGCGTCAGCTCAAACTTGTCGACCATATCGACCGCGCGGGAGCCCAGCTCAATCGCTTCGTCAAACAGATCGAGTGAACGCTCCAAGGACGTATCCTTGGAGCGAACGGTAGCGATTATCTGGTCCAGACGGTCCGAGATCTCGTCGAAGTTGCGGACGGAACCCTCTGGCATGGCTACTCCTCGACGGAGTCGACAACAGCCTCGGCGGCGTCCGCATCCTCGGCCAGCACGCCAGCCTCAGCCTGGGCAACCGCAACCTTGGCGGCAGCCTCGGCAGCCTGTGCCTCCTCACGAGCGCGATCTTCGGCCAGCAGCTCTTGATACAGGTCCTCGCCCGGCAGCTCCTCGCTGCGAGCGATCTTGCCCAGCACGCCGTTGACGAACGACGCGGACTGGTCGGTGCCATAGGCCTTGGCAAGCTCGACGGCCTCGTTGATTACGATGGCGTCCGAGACCTCCTCGTCGGTGAGGAAACGCATCTCGTAAACGGCGATACGCAGCAGATTGCGGTCGGCGCCGGGCATGCGCATAAGATCCCAGTTCTTGGCAACGGAGCGCAGAGCGCAGTCGATGCGATCGATATGCTCATAGGCACCGCGGCACAGCTCCAGCGCATAGGGATCGAGGGGACCCTTCGAGATCAGGAAATCACCCTCGAGGACGCGCTCGAGCGGGCTGTCCGTGGCCTCGGCCTGGAACAGCAGCT
>USHR01000140.1 GCA_900554495.1 uncultured Collinsella sp. | reverse complement strand
ACTACCCGAGCGAGGCATTGTCCTGCGCGCTCAATCTGCTTTCGAGCCACGACCGCCCGCGCATCATCTCGGTGCTCGGCGGTGGCCCCGACGAGTCGCAGCTGCCCGAGAGCGAGCGCAGCAAATGGCGCCTGGACGATAACTCGATGGGCCTGGCCAAGAGCCGTTTTTGGCTGGCGACGCTCATGCAGATGACCTTCCCGGGTGTACCCTCAATCTATTACGGCGACGAGTACGGCTTGGAGGGCCTTACCGACCCGGGCAACCGCCGCACCCTGCCGACCAAGGACCAACTCCACGACTTCGACACACTGGCCATCGTTAAGAACGCGTCTGCCGTGCGCCGTGCGCTGCCCTTTATGGTCGATGGCGAGATCAAGGCCTTTGCGCTCAACGACGAAGTCTTGGCTTACACCCGCACGGGCAAAGACGGCGAGGCCGCGACGGTTATCATCAACCGCAGTCTGCGCAATTCGCACCGCGTGACGATTCCGGCGCTCGGCGAATGCGCGAGCGACGTGATCAGCGGTCACGAGTGCGAGATCCACAACGGTACCGTCACGCTCGACCTGTACCCGCTGGGCTCTTCGATCATCTATCACCATGCCGAGAAGCGCCTGCAGGAGCCGCTCGATCATGGCGCGGGCGTTGTGTGCCACATCACCTCGGTGCCGACCGATGACGGCAAGCCCGGCACAATCGGTGCGCCCACGCGTCGCTTTATCGACCATCTGGCCGCTATGGGCATGCGCTACTGGCAAGTCCTGCCCGTCAACCCCACGGACTTCTTCCGCTCCCCCTACGCCGGCCCCTCGGCCTTTGCAGGCAATATTGATCTGCTACCCGAGAGTCACGAGGAGTTGGCCGCCGACTTTGCTGCATGGAAGGCTCACGGCGGCGAGGATGCCGACCCGCTGTACACGGCGTTTAAACATCGCAACGCCGACTGGCTCGAGAAGTACTGCGTCTACATGGCCGTTAAGAAGTACTTTGAGGGCGAGTCGCGCCACGATTGGCCGGCAGATGTCGCGCGCTACAACGAGTATCTGATCGATGACAAGCGCTTCCACGACGAGGCCGAGCTGCAGGCGTACATGCAGTATCGCTTTGACCTTGCCTGGTGCGAGCTCATGAACTATGCGCACAAGAAGGGCATCGAGGTCATCGGCGATATCCCGATGTATGTCTCGGACGATTCGGCCGACGCGTGGAGCGAGCCCGAGAACTTCTGGCTGTCCGATACCGGCAAGGCGATTGAGATTTCGGGCGCGCCGCCCGACAACTTTGCGCCCGAGGGCCAGGTGTGGGGCAACCCCACCTTCCGATGGGATCGCATGAAGGAGAACGGCTATCGTTGGTGGCTCGACCGCCTGCGTCGTGCGTTTTCGCTCTACGACCGCGTGCGCCTGGACCACTTCCTGGGCTTCCACAGCTACTTTAGCATTCCCGCCGGTAAGGCCTGTGCCGACGGCCGCTGGCTGGCAGGCCCGGGCAAGGACCTGTTCCAGACCGCCTATGACGAGCTGGGCCCGCTCAACTTTATCGCCGAGGATCTGGGCTATCTGACGCCCGGCGTTCGCGCCATGGCTTCGACCTGCGGCTTCCCCGGTATGGACGTGCTGGAGTTTAGCGACTACGACGTTCGTTGCGGAATTCAACCCACACCGGGAAAGATCCTGTACACCTCGACGCACGACACGTCGACACTTGCCGGCTGGTGCACGCGCTCCTTTGCAGGCGGCGATGAACCGAGCGGCATTACATTGGCAAGCGAGCTCATGGGCAATGCCCTGGCAAGCGATGCACCGCTCGTGATGATGCCGCTGCAGGACATACTGGGCCTGGGCGACGATGCACGTATGAACGTGCCGGGCGTGGCCACGGGCAACTGGACATGGCAGGCGCAAGAGGCCGACGTTGCGGCGGCCGAGGAGAAAACTGCGAAGCTCCTGCGCAACACCCATAGATTCTGGGGCGAAGCGTGATAAAACCCCCGATATAGGGTACAGTTACAGCTGTTTGAATTTTTGCGGGCGGAGCGATCTGCCCGCTTTGTGCTGAAAAGGAAGTATTATGGCGCGCTACGATTACAAGTGCACGAGCTGCGGCAACGTGTTTGAGGTTGAGCACCCCATGTCCGAGACGCCCGAGGTCGTATGCCCCAGCTGCGGTGCCCCGGCATCCAAGACGTTCTCGGCCAGCGGCATTAAGTTCGACGGCAGCGGTTTCTACAACACAGACCAGCGCAGTGGCGGCTCCAGCACCAGCGCCACCAGCGGCTGTTGCGCCAACTGCCCACATAACCACTAGTGACAAGCGGTCCAGACACCCAGGTTTCCTGATGAGTTGCGGTGAAATAGTTCCTGAATCAGCCCATCCAAAGGCCAAGCAGGAACTATTTCACCGCAACTTTTCTTTAGATCGGATTTCGGGCTGATGCTAAGTTTATATCATTTCAAAACTCTGCCGGATTACGGGGCTGAGTTGACAACCTCTATCCATTCCGGTAGGTAGCAAATTTCAACAAGCCATCTACCTGCGGTTTTATTTAGGCCATATTTGCTGTGGTCGGGCATCACCAATCTAGCCCCGTAATCCGCCCTACTTTTGATAACAGCAAGTATGAAACAGGGCCATTTTTCCCACTCTTTACCGCTATTGCGATCTCCACTCGCACGACCTTCTGAGTTGCGGTGAAATAAGGACTGTTTGGCGGCTAGAAGCCGCTATTCGATCCCTATTTCACCGCAACTTAGTAGCTACTTGTGGACCAAGCGGGCGCAGAAGTGGCCGTCGTAGGAGTCAGCGTTTACCGGCACGCTTTGGAAAAGCCCGCGGTCGTTTAGGCGCACGGAGACGAGCTTCTTGGCTTGTTCGAACTCGGGGAGCTGCAGGATCTGCGCCTCGGAGAGGGGTGCCAGGCAAAAGCCTGCGCCCTCGGGCGAAGCCAAAAACGCATCCACAACCTGCGCGTTCTCCTCATCGAAGACCGAGCACGTCGCATAGATGAGCTCGCCATCCTCGGCAACGCGCGCGGCGGCCTCTTTGAGCATCGTCAGCTGCAGTTTGGGCAGCTCAAGCGTCACATCCTTTTCGGTCAGGCGCCACGGAATCTCGGGATGACGGCGCATGGTTCCGGTACCCGAGCATGGGGCATCGATAAACACCGTATCGAACAAGACAGGTTTGCCGAGCATGGCGTCAAACGACGTCAGCACCTCGTCGAGCTCGCAGGCATCGCCCGAGACCGTGCGAACACCTTGGATACCGGCCTTATGCAGACGCGCGAGATTTTGATCGCACTTGCGGTCGTGCAGATCGAGCGCGGTGTGCTGACGATCGTAGCCGGCACGCTTGGCTTGGCACATCATCACATAGGTCTTGGTGCCACGACCGGCGCCGATCTCTAGGCAACGCCCGGGACGGGTCGCCGCAGTAGCGATGAGCTGGGCGTTAAGGTCCGAGGCCACGGCAGCCGCGCGCTCAAACACGCCCGACGCAACCGTGGCCTGCGCATCGACCGGCGCATGGCAACCCGGGAACACGGGCGCAACAAGCTGCGATAGGTACGGATCAGGTTTGGTTGCAAAGGCATTTTCGTGCAGAGCGAGCGGCGCGGGTGCCAAGTTACCGGCAAAGTTAAGCGCACCCTCGGGCGTATCGAACGATGCCATAATGCGGGCGCACAGCCAGCGCGGCATGCCCATCAGGCGAGACAGGCGAACCAAACGGCGCTCGGACTCATCAGCACCCGCGGCGGCGGCAAAGTCCTCGACGTTGTCCGCGACCTTATGCAGCACGGCGTTCGCCAGACCGGCAGCCGACTTAGCGCCGCTACGAACCAGCTCAACGCCCTGACTCACGGCAACTCGGCCAGGGGTATGCAGGTAGAGCATCTCGAAGGCCGAGATGCGAAGCGCCATGCGAACGCGCGGCGCGACCTTTTTGGGCTTATCCAAAAATTGATCGAGCAACTCATCCAAAATGCCCTGCGTCGCGGCAACACCGAGCGCCAAGCGAGCGGCAAACGCGGAATCGCGCTGGTCGATGGCCTTGGCGGAAGCACGGGAAGACAACACGTCGCGCGCATACATGCCGCGACGATCGGCCTCCATCAACACATCGAGCGCAAGCTTGCGAGCGGGAGACAACTTGCTCATGACAGTACACCCCACCTAAGTTCGGCACCCTGCAGGCCGGCAGCCCAGGCCGAAGCGGCCATGGCACGCTTACCGTCGGGCTTAACCTCGAGCAGCTCTACCGCGCCATCGGAAAGGCCCAGATAGACACGCTTGCTCTTGACGGCAACAGCGCCCTCGCCAAGCGACACGTCAGCAGGCGCGGCATCGAGCACACGCACGGTCTTGCCGGCAATCACGCAGCGAGCAGGCGCGGTATCGGACGAAGCCAACACGTGGCGCACGCAGTCGAGCGCCCCCATCTGCGGATCCAGACGCATCTCCTGCTTAGAAATCTTGGCAGCATGCGTAACGAGCGACTCATCCTGTTCAGTCCACACGGCGGTGCCATCGGCAACCGACGGCAGCGTATCCGCCAGCAGCTTGCCGCCCAGCTCGCCAAGCTCCATGGTCAGTGCCTCGGCATGCTTACCCGCAACCGAGGTCGAGACCTGCGCGCAATAAGCGCCCGTATCCACGCCATGCCCAATGCGCATAATGGAAACGCCAGCAACCTCGTCACCAGCAAGAATGGCACGCTGAATGGGAGCAGCGCCACGCCAACGCGGCAGCAGCGAAGCATGAACATTCACAATACCAAGCGGCGCCATATGCAGCACCTCATCAGGCAAAATGCAGCCATAGGCAGCCACACAGAAAATGTCAGCCTGCGCAGCCTGAAGCGCCTCAACAACATCAGGCGTCATACGATTGGCCTCAACAACCGGCAACCCCAACTCAAGCGCCTTGGACTTAACAGGAGAAGGCTCAAGCTTCTTACCACGCCCACGA
>USHR01000139.1 GCA_900554495.1 uncultured Collinsella sp. | reverse complement strand
ATAAGGGCCTGCCTGCGAACCTCATGGCCATGGGCCGCATCAACATCCCCTCCATTGTCGTTACCGGCGGTGTCATGGATGCCGGTCCCGACCTGCTGACCCTGGAGCAGCTCGGCGCTATCTCGGCCCGCTACGAGCGCGGCGAGATCTCCCGCGAGGAGCTCGAGTTCGCCAAGCACAACGCCTGCCCCAGCTGCGGCGCCTGCTCCTTTATGGGCACCGCCTCGACCATGCAGGTTACCGCCGAGGCCCTGGGCCTCATGCTCCCCGGTACCGCCCTGCTGCCCGCTACCAGCTCCGACCTGCGCGAGTTTGCTCGCAAGGCCGGCCGCCAGTCCGTGTGGCTCTCCGAGCACAACCTGTGCCCGCGCGACATCGTGACCAAGGAGTCCTTCGAGAACCTCATCATGGTCCACGGCGCCATCTCCGGTTCCACCAATTCGCTGCTGCACATCCCCGCGATCGCCCGCGAGTTTGGCATCGAGATGTCCGCCGACGACTTCGACCGTCTGCACCGTGGCGCCCACTACCTGCTCAACGTTCGCCCCGCAGGCGAATGGCCGGCGCAGTTCTTCTACTATGCAGGTGGCGTGCCGCGCATCATGGAGGAGATCAAGTCGATGCTTCACCTCGATGTCATGACCGTCACCGGCAAGACTCTCGGCGAGAACCTTGAGGATCTCAAGAACAACGGCTACTACGAGAAGTGCGGTCGTTACCTTGAGAAATGGAATCTCAAGCGCGAGGACATCATCCGTCCGTTTGACCAGGCTTTTGGTACCGACGGCTCTATCGCCATCCTCCACGGCAACCTTGCCCCCGAGGGCGCCGTTGTCAAGCACACCGTCGTCCCGCGCGAGATGTTCCAGGCTACGCTCAAGGCCCGTCCGTTCGATTGTGAGGAGGACGCTATCCACGCCGTCCTGACGCACGAGATCAAGCCCGGTGACGCCGTCATCATTCGTTATGAGGGCCCCAAGGGTTCCGGTATGCCCGAGATGTTCTACACCACCGAGGCTATCGCCAGCGACCCCGAGCTGGGCGCGAGCATTGCCCTGATCACTGACGGCCGCTTCTCCGGCGCCTCCAAGGGCCCGGCTATCGGTCACGTTTCGCCCGAGGCTGCCGTGGGCGGTCCGATTGCCCTGATCGAGGAGGGCGACCTGATCCAGATCAACATCCCCGAGCGCTCGCTGTCCATCGTGGGCATCGCCGGCAAGGAGATGGAGCCGGCCGAGGTCGACGCCATCCTGGCCGAGCGCCGAGCCGCTTGGAAGCCCAAGGCTAATCGCTATACCTCCGGCACGCTCAAGTTCTTTACCGAGCATGCGGTTTCCGCCATTCAGGGCGGCTACATGGAGTAGCGCCCATGCGCATCAAATATCTCCTCTCATAGATGTGCGGCACAAAGAGCCCCGAGCCACGTCACCGGGGCGCGTTGTTCAGCGCCGCCGGGGCGCTCCACTCAAACGACAAGAGACGTCTTACGCAAGCGCCCGCGTCCGTGGATAAAACCACGGGCGTGGGCGCTTCACTTTATTCCCAGCCGCTTTATTCCCAGCCCTTCCACACGTCAGGCTCGTAGCCAACGGTTGCCTGGCGGCCGTTGCGAACGATGGGCTCACGAAGAATCTGCTGGTTATCGAGCACCTTTTCGAACTTCTGGTCGGCAGCAAGATACTGTACGAGCGCAACCGTGTCGGCATCTTTCGCCTTTGGATCGATCACAGCGTCGATCCCGCCGACGGCGCGCGCCACGCTTTCGAGCTCGCCTTCGCTCAATTCTCGTCCGTCCATGATACGACAAGGGAGCCGAGCAAAAACAGAGCAGGCGGAGATGGAGGAGGACGGCGACCGACCGTCGGCAAGAGTCGGCCGGATCGGACTGGCGCCCAGCGCGCGCCGGCGACACGCTCGCAGCTGCACACATATCCGATGTACAAGCTCGCCGCGGCGTTCCCTCGCCCCGCGGTGTGGCGATAGAGAAGCACGCCACCCGTCAACGATGGCGCCTCGGTGAAGAAAATCAACGTCTGGGTTACATCCCTTGAAAGGGGCGAAGACGGCTGCTAGAATGCCTCCCCGCTATGAAGGATTTGACCAAAGCATACATCGCAATTCGGCGGCCCCTGGTATACGGGGCCTCTCCTGTTGTTCCCCAAGTGCGCTCTGAGCAGCCGCTTTCTTCCTGTCGTATCTGATGCACGCATAGCACGTGCATGTTATTTCGCCCGTGGGCCGGCGCGCCTTCGGCGAAGAATCGAATAGATACGAAGGAAGCTTATGTCTGATAATTGTACGGTCGCGCCCGCCAATGGGCGCATTACCGGTACCCAGATCCGCATCGTCGCGGTCGTCGTCCTGGGTGCCTTCTTGGCGCTACTGAACCAAACGGTGATGTCGCCTGCGCTGCCGGTCATCATGTCCGATTTCGCCATCGATGCCTCGACTGCCCAGTGGATCATGTCCATATACCCGCTGGTGAGCGGCATCATGGTCCCCGTTTCGGCGTTCCTTATCGACAAGTTCAGCACCCGCGCGCTATTCTTCGGGGCGACGCTGGTGTTCGCGCTGGGCACGCTGCTGTGCGCCGCAGCCCCTGATTTCCTGTTCCTCATCATCGGTCGCGTGTTGCAAGCGGCGGGCTCAGGCGTGCTCATGCCGCTTGTCTCGGTGGTTCCCATGCTGGTGTTCCCCGTCGAGAAACGAGGAACGGCTATGGGCATGGCGGGCATCGTCATGTCGGCGGGTCCCGCGGTCGGCCCCGTCGTAGGCGGCGCGGTGATCGACACGTACGGCTGGCGCACCATGATCGGCGCCATCGTCCCCCTCGCAATTCTCGTGCTGGTGTTGGGCGTGTTCATGCTGAAAAACGTGGGCGAGCTGAAGAACCCCAAGCTCGACCTGCCCTCGGTCGTCCTCTCCACCATCGCCTTCGGCGGACTTCTCTACGGGTTCTCGAGCGCCTCGTCGATGGGTTGGGGCAACCCCGTGGTGCTCGGCTCGATCGTCGCGGGTGTCGTGTGCTTGGTGCTGTTCGTCGTACGCCAGGGCAAAATCGAGGACCCGCTGCTTCAACTGGGCACGCTCAAGACGCGCGAGTTCCGCGTGGCCGCCATCATCGTCACGCTCATCAACGCCGCATGCCTGGTCACCAACACGCTGTTGCCGTTGCTGCTGCAAACCTCGCTTGGCGCTTCGGCCTTCGAAACCGGCATGGCCATGCTTCCCGCCGCGGCGGTGGGCATCATCATCAGCCCTATCTCCGGCGTGGTGTTCGACAAGTTCGGTCCGCGTGCCATCTCGATCGTCGGCCTGGCCCTCATGACCGGCGCCCTGTTCCTGCTCTCGCTTTCGACGGTAAACACGCCCATCTTGGTGGTTGCGCTGTTCTGCATGCTGCAGTCCGCCGGCCAGTCGCTCGCGAACATGCCGGTGAACACATGGGGTGTCAATGCCTTGAAAAATGACATGATCGCCCACGGCAACGCCATCGCGAACACCGGCCGCCAGGTCGCCGGCGGTTTGTGCACGGCGCTCATCATCACGGTCATGACAAGCGTCACCGCGTCGGCCGGCGTCGATGCGAGCATCCAAGTAGCCACCGCCGTGGGCGCGGGCGTCGCTTACAAGGTGTGCGCGGCAATCGGCCTCGTTTCCCTTATCTGCGCCATATTCAGCGTGCGCACCAAGAAAACCGCACCGAAAACGAAGGAGGCATAAGCGATGTCCGAGATTCTGTCCGAGCGCATCCCGCTCGAGCTCGAGGGGACGCCCGTTTCGAGCATCATGATTGAAGAGCCGTTCACCTGCACGCAGGATTGCACGATTTCCGACGTGGTGCGCATGCTCGCCGAAAACGAGGTGAGCAGCATGCCCGTAATCGATGAGCGCAACCAGGTGGTCGGGTTCATCTCCGACGGCGATGTCATGGGAGCCATCGCGCAGCATCGCGCTCACACCATCTTCACGGGCGGCGACGCGTCCATGCTGTACTTCGACGATCAGAGCCTTGAGCAGCGCATCGAAGACCTGAAGGATCGCTGCGTCATGGATTTCGCGACGCGCCAGGTAGTGTGTGCCCGTCCCGAGCAGAGCATCGCCCGCGTCGCCGCGCTGCTGGCGAAGAAGAAGTTCAAGAAGCTTCCTGTGGTTGATGACGAGGGCAAACTCGTGGGGGTCATCCGCCGCTCCGCCATCACCAAATACATCTTCGGCATCCTTTTCCAATAGGGGCAGGTCGCACTTGAGGCGAACATCTCGAGGCATCGAGCCAGCAACTGGACCAGACAACCTTGACACGCACGCGCTTTCCCTCGATGCTTCGGTAAGGGGAGCTGCGAAAATCGCAGCACGGGTGATCGGCGCCGCGCCCCCGAAGGCAAAAGCGAACACGGGAGCGATACGATGGGAAAAGTCCTGGACGAAGATTTGGTTTATGAGATTCTCTCCGTCGTGGCAGAGATTCCGGCGGGATGCGTCGCCTCGTACGGTCAGATAGCGCGCCTCATCGGCAGGGAGAAAAACTCTCGCCTGGTCGGAGCGGTGCTGAGCGAGGCGGATCGCTACGGCGATTATCCCTGCCACCGCGTCGTCAACCACGCGGGACGCCTCGCGCCAAACTTCCCCGACCAGCGAGCACTACTGACGGAGGAAGGAGTCGCCTTCCGAGACAACGGCTGCGTCGACATGAAAAAGCACCAGTGGAACGAGTAGCCAGGCAGCGTAGCGTCGAAAGGAGCGACGCCACGGGGAACGACCTGCGCCCCGCCGCCGGACAACCTATGGCAAAGTGACACGTCCCACAAAGAGCGGCGCACCAGTACGAGACACGACCGCGACGTAAAAAGACCCTATGATACTCGTAAGCATCTATCTGATTGCCCGCCTCGAGGTACCCAAAGAACGAGAGATGCCGAAACCCCTAGACCTGTCTCTTATACACATCTCCGAGCCCACGAGACTAGCGCTCATCTC
>USHR01000138.1 GCA_900554495.1 uncultured Collinsella sp. | reverse complement strand
ACGACTACCCCACCCCCGACGGCACCGGCGTGCGCGACTACATCCACGTGTGCGATCTGGCCTCTGGTCACGTTGCCGCCCTTAACTGGATGAACGGCAAGACCGGCGTCGAGATCTTTAACTTGGGCACCGGCACCGGCACCTCGGTACTCGAGGTCGTCGCCGCCTTCTCCAAGGCTTGTGGCAAGGAGCTGCCCTACGTGATCCGCGAGCGCCGCGCCGGCGACATCGCTGCCAACTGGTGCGATGCCTCCAAGGCCGAGCGCATGATGGGCTGGAAGGCCCAGTACGACATCGCGGACATGTGCCGCGATAGCTGGAACTGGCAGAGCCACAACCCCAACGGCTTCGCCGACGCCGAGTAGCAAAAACCTACATACCGCTCTTGCCCCGATCTCACGTTGTGAGGTCGGGGCTTTTTCATGGCATGTAACCATTCGCCGAAAATCGACCAACTTTTTTATCTTGCCTGTACATGTTTAAACAACATGTTTTACAATAGGCGTATCGAATCAGAACATCGGAGGCGGACTGCACACCCATCGGCAGGCCGACCCCACAACAAGAAGGTTGGTGAGCGCATTCATGGAGCGTGCAAGCGGCGTCCTCATGCCCGTCTCATCTCTGCCCGGACCATACGGAATCGGCGGCTTTGGCTGGAATGCCTACGACTTCGTCGATTTTCTCGCCTCGTGCAAACAACATTACTGGCAGATTCTGCCCCTTACGACGACCAGCTATGGCGATTCGCCCTATCAGTCGTTCTCGGCCCGCGCAGGCAACCCCAACTTTATCGACTTTGCCGAGCTTATCGAGGCAGGGTATCTAGAGCAGCGCGATATCGATGGCGTGTACCTGGGTTCTGACCCCAGTAACGTCGACTACGGTGCCATCTTTGGCGGCCGCCGTCAGATTCTCGACCGCGCCGCCGAGCGCTTTGCTGCCGACAAGCCGGCCGATTTCGATGACTTTATCCAAGCCAACGAGGACTGGCTCATCCCCTACTGTGAGTTTATGACCGTCAAAGAGGAGTGCGGTCTCAAGGCGTTTTGGGAGTGGCCCGCGGAGCTCCGCACCCGCGGTGAGGCTTCCGCCAAGGTCTGCGCCGACCATCCGGCGCGTATGCTCTACCACCAGATGACGCAGTACTTCTTCGATCGCCAGTGGAGCCGCCTCAAGGCCTATGCCAACGAGCGCGACATTCTCATCATCGGCGACCTGCCCATCTATGTCTCGCGTGACTCCGTCGAGATGTGGGCGACGCCGGAGCTCTTTAAGATCGACGCCGCCGGCAATCCCGTGAGCGTCGCCGGCACGCCGCCCGACCAGTTCTCGGCCACCGGCCAGTACTGGGGCAACCCCATCTACGACTGGGACGCCATGGAGTCCGACGGCTTCTCCTGGTGGGAGGGCCGCATTCGCGCCGCCCTCGACATGTACGACGTCATCCGCTTGGATCACTTCCGCGGCTTCGAGGCCTATTGGGAGGTGCCGTTCTCCTCGCCAGATTCGTCCTACGGTTCGTGGACGCTGGGTCCCGGCCTCAAGTTCTTCAAGACGCTCGAGGAAAAGCTCGGCACGCTGCCCATCATCGCGGAGGACCTGGGCTTCCTCACCCCCGGCGTCATCGACATGCGCGACAACTCGGGCTTCCCCGGCATGAAGATCCTGCAGTTTGCCTTTGAGGGCACCAACTCGTACTACCTGCCGCATAACTACATCGCCAACACCGTCGCCTATGTGGGCACCCACGACAACGAGACGGCGCGCGGTTGGTTTGAGGGAACGGCCACCCCGCGTCAGCGTGAGCAGGCAGCCCTGTACACCCATCAGCAGGCCGGCGAACCCATGGCAGATGCACTCAATCGCACCATCGCCGCCAGCGTGAGCGACACGTGCATCTACACCATGCAGGACCTGCTCAACTTGGGCAACGAGGCGCGCATCAACACCCCTGCCACGCTGGGCGGCAACTGGACCTGGCGCATGCTCGACGGCGCCATCACCCGCGAGCTCGAGCACAAACTCACCGACTGGACCGAGACCTACTTCCGCATCCCGTCGGAAGCCGAAATCGAGCTTCCTCAATAGGAGCTACCGCGCCCGACCCCTCCCCACCGTGCGGACGCGCTTGCTTTTCCCGCGCGAGGCCACCCCAATCCCCTCGCGCGGGCTTCTTATGAATTGCAGACATGAAACAACCCATCACAGGAGAAAACATGCCCCAAATTAACCTCATGGAACTCGCCGAGCAGTCTTTTGGCACCTCGCTCGAGCAGCTCGACGACCGTCGCATTTACAAGCTGCTGGTCAAACTCGTGCAGGAGCGCTCCGCTGCCTGCCCGCTCAACAACGGCAAGAAAAAGCTCTATTACATTTCCGCCGAATTTTTGATCGGCAAGCTGCTCATCAACAACATGATCGACCTCGGCATCTACGACGAGGTTAAGGACCAGCTCACCGCCGCAGGCCACGACCTCAACAAGATCGAGGAATTCGAGGTCGAGCCGTCACTCGGCAACGGCGGCCTGGGCCGCTTGGCCGCATGCTTCCTGGATTCCATCGCCACGCTGGGCTTGACCGGCGATGGCGTGGGCCTCAACTATCACTACGGTCTGTTCCGTCAGCGCTTTGTCGACAACCAGCAGAAGGCCGTCCCCGACGAGTGGCTCGGTGAGCAGGACATCCTAGTCGACGATGGCCGCTCCTACACCGTCGAGTTCGGCGATTTTGCCGTTACCTCCAAGCTCGTCAACATCGATGTGCCCGGTTACGGCCAGCCCACCAAGAACCGCCTGCGCCTTTTCGACCTGGCGAGCGTCGACGACGGCCTGGTCCCCGGCAGCTCCATCGACTTCGACAAGACCGAGATCGCCAAGAACCTCACCTTGTTCCTCTACCCCGACGATTCCGACGAGCAGGGCCGCCTACTTCGCATCTATCAGGAGTACTTCATGGTGAGCAACGCCGCCCAGCTCTTGATCGACGAGGCCGTCGAGCGCGGCAGCAACCTGCACGATCTGGCCGATTACGCCGTTGTCCAGATCAACGACACGCACCCCACCATGGTCATCCCCGAGCTCATTCGCCTGCTCACCACCGAGCACGACATCGAGTTTGACGAGGCCGTTACCATCGTACGCTCCATGGTCGCCTACACTAACCACACAATTCTTGCCGAGGCGCTCGAGAAGTGGCCGCTCACCAGCCTGCAGAAGGTCTCCCCTGCCATCGCCGACATTATCGTCAAGCTCGATGAGATCGCGAAGGCCGAGCACGATGACCCGCGCGTCGCCATCATCGACGAGCACGACACCGTCCACATGGCCCACATGGACATCCACTTTGGCTTCTCCATCAACGGCGTAGCCGCCCTCCACACCAAGATCCTGGAGGACACCGAGCTTCATCCGTTCTACGAGATCTATCCCGAGAAGTTCTCCAACAAGACCAACGGCATCACCTTCCGCCGCTGGATTCATGGGG
Organism: uncultured Collinsella sp.; assembly: GCA_900554495.1. GTDB lineage: Bacteria > Actinomycetota > Coriobacteriia > Coriobacteriales > Coriobacteriaceae > Collinsella. The sequence goes on along the minus strand of USHR01000138.1, from coordinate 1,502 downwards.
CCAACCCCGCGCTCGCCAGCCTGCTCGACGATGTGATCGGCACCGACTGGCGCAGCACCGGCGATCTGAGCAAACTCGCCAAGTTCGCCGACGACAAGGACGTTCTTGAGCGCCTGGCCGCCACCAAGGTCGAGGCCAAGGCCATCATGCGCCAGTTCATGGCGCTCGAGCAGGGCGTGACCATTCCCTCCAACGCCATCATCGACGTCCAGGTCAAGCGCATCCACGAGTACAAGCGCCAGCAGATGCTCGCGCTCTACATCATCTGGAAGTACCTCGATATCAAGAACGGCAACAGACCTAAGCACCCCGTCACCATCATCTTTGGCGGCAAGGCGGCGCCTGCCTACACTATCGCGCAGGACATCATCCATCTGATCTTGACGCTGTCGCAGTGGATTGCAAACGACCCCGACGTGGCTCCCTACCTGCAGGTTGTCATGATCGAGAACTACAACGTCACCGCCGCCGAGCGCGTGATCCCCGCCGCTGATATCTCCGAGCAGATCAGCCTGGCCTCCAAGGAAGCGAGCGGCACCTCCAACATGAAGTTCATGCTCAACGGCGCCCTAACCCTGTGCACGCTCGACGGTGCCAACGTGGAGATTGCCGAGCTCGTGGGCGACGAGAACATCTATACCTTTGGTGCCTCGTCCAAACAGGTCGAGCAGCTCTACGCCGACGGCACCTACAACGCCGGTGCGCTCTACCGCAAGCCCGGCATTAAACTGCTGGTGGACTTCATCACCAACCCGGCCTTTATGGCGACCGGCAACGCCGAGCGCCTGCAGCGCCTGCACGACGACATTAAGGGCAAGGACTGGTTTATGGCCCTGCTCGACATTGAGGAGTACATCCAGACCAAGGAGCGCGTGTTGGCCGACTACGAGGACCAGGACGCCTGGATGCGCAAGGCGCTCATCAATATCGCCAACGCCGGCACCTTCTCGTCCGACCGTACGATCTCCCAGTACAACGACGAGATTTGGCACCTGGACTAACCCATTCCCCTTACCATCCTCTTGAGGAACGGAGTCGTGGCAACACGGCTCCGTTTTTTTGTGCCCGTGCGTTGCCCCTGTGAGCCGCCTCGACTAAATCGTCTCAATCTGTAACACCTATTCGGCCAAAACGGTCCTACCTGCTACAGATCAAGACAAACCGGTTCTTTCCCTAGGGTTTATCTCAATCTGTAACATCTAACGTCCGAAATCCGCCCTTACTGTTACAGATCGAGACAAATGGATAAGCCGGCTAAAACAATCTCGTTCTGTAACAGGTAACTACCGAAATCAGTCCTTCGTGTTACAGATCGAGACGGAAGGACAGGCGGCTCAACTCAATCTCGTTCTGTAACATCTAAAGCCAATTCGATCCTCTACTTGTTACAAATCGAGACAAACGACCGACCAGACAACCCCGTCATAAAGAAAGGCTCCCCTCTCGCCCAGTGGACGGGAGGGGAGTCTTATATGTGACCGCGGCAAAAGGATGGCAATACC
>USHR01000137.1 GCA_900554495.1 uncultured Collinsella sp. | reverse complement strand
GCGAGGGCAAGGAGTTCCCGCTGCTCATTAAGATTCTGGACGCCAAGGACGACCTGTCGATCCAGATCCACCCCAACGACGAGTACGCCGCCGAGCATGAGAACGGTAGCCTGGGTAAGACCGAGTGCTGGTACGTGCTGGATTGCGAGCCCGGCGCCACGATCATCGTCGGCCAGCGCGCACATGACCGTGCCGAGGCCGCGCAGATGATCGAAGAGGGTCGCTGGGACGACATGCTCAACGTGCTGCCGATCCACAAGGGCGACTTTTTCCAAATCGACTCCGGCACCGTTCACGCCATCAAGACCGGCACGCTGATTCTGGAGACGCAGCAGTCGAGCGACGTGACGTATCGCCTGTACGACTACGACCGCCCGGGCACCGACGGCAAACTGCGCCCGCTGCACATTGAGCAGAGCCTGGACTGTATCAACTTTAACGCGCAGGCCCCGACCGACGGCACCGTGACCGCACCCGAAGTCAATGGCGTGACCGAGCTCGAGTCCAACCCCTGCTACACCGTCGACCGCGTTCGCGTGGACGGCAGCAAGACCCTGGAGCAGCGCTGGCCCTTCATGTGCCTCTCGGTCATCGACGGCAAAGGCACCGTCTGCGGCGACCCCGTCCACAAAGGCAGCCACCTGCTGGCCCCGTCCACCGTGAACAAGATTGAACTCGAGGGCACCATGGAGCTGATCATCAGCCATCTGTAAGCCGCAGAAACAACCCAAAACGCAACAAGGGGCTCCCCCGTTCTTCAACGGAGGAGTCCCTTGCCATATCTATTTATCAGCCCACCCGGCTCTCCAGACCAAAAAGCGAACGAGCAGAGCGATGTTCGCGAGCTGCATGCCGTAACGCCACAAGGAAGATGGCGCGACGGGGGCTTTGGTCGATCGCGAGTTCCGCACGAGCCGGAGAGCACTTAATGTGCTCTCCGTGCGAGCAGGACTGTCCGAGCAGGCGACCAAAGCCCCCGGCGTGCCCGGTCAACCTCGCAGTTAGGCATTCAGCTTAACGATCGGCGCAAAGCCCTTCATCAGCTTTTTGGTCTGGCCGGTCTTCTCGAATTGCACCTCGATCATGTCTCCGGCGACCGAGATGACGGTGCCCGTACCGAAGGTCTTGTGGCTCACGGTATCGCCCGCGGCAAAGTCCTGCGATGCGCTGGCTCGATCGACTTTGCGCTCCACCGTCGGCGACACCTTGGACGTGGACTTCTTGGGTCGCGGCGCACCCGAACCAAAGGTCGAGGCCACGCGGCCGGCATCGGGCGACACCCCGCGATGGCGCTCGGTACCGTAGCTGCTGCCGCCAAAGAAGTCGTCGAAGCTCGATCCGCCACGCGAGGCGGGACCGCCGGTTGAGCGCGTATGCGAGCCAAATACCTTGCCGCCGTACATGTCCGAGCCCATGCCCGAGCCAAAGGTGCCGCGACGGTCACCGCGCTTCTCCCAGCCCGTGCCCTCAAAACCGGCAGAACCGATACCGCTAAACTCGATATCTTCAAACGGGATTTCGTTGAGAAAGCGCGAACGAGGATTGGCCGAGGTCGAACCGTAGGTGCGGCGCGTGGCGGCATAGGTCAGGAACAGACGCTTGCGGGCACGCGTGATGGCGACGTAGGCCAAGCGGCGCTCTTCCTCGAGCTTGCCCGGATCGTCGCTGCCGCCAAAATCGTGCACGTGGGGGAAGATGCCCTCCTCCATGCCCGCCACAAAGACCGCCGGGAACTCCAGGCCCTTGGCGGAGTGGATAGTCATCATGGTAATGGCATGTGTCTCGCCGGCCAGAGAATCCAAATCGGAACGTAGGGCCAACCACTCCATGAGCGCCGGCAGCGCTTTGCAGGTGAGCGGTCCATAAGTGCGCTCAATCTCGTCGGCATGCACGGCGCCGGCCGGCAGCTCCGTCGGCGCGGCATAGGCATTGCCCGCGATGGCAGCAGCCAGAGCATCCTGCGGCGACAGCGCCGGGGCGGCCAGGCTATCGAGCGGATTGGAGCCCGCAGCGTCGCGAGCACCGACGAGTGCCTCAAATGAAGACGCGGGCGCAGACGGGCCTGGCTCCGGTGCGGGCGCGCTCACCACGACGGGCTCGGGCTCAGCGCCAGCGAGCACATCGGCAACGCCAGCCGCACGCAGCTCTTCCAAGCTCTCGAGCGTACCCTCGATATCCTCGTGCGTCTCCTCAAATTCGGCTGCAACGCCCAAGAATTCCTGGATGTTCTCGGCGCGGCTCTCGGACTCCATGGTGCCCTCGGCGCGGAACGCCTGCAGCAAGCCCGTCTTATCGACAATCATCTCGACGACGTCCTTGAGCTCGCCGTCCATGCGACGGCCCTCGCGCACCAGTGCCACAAAGCTCGACAGGCCGTTACGCACCTTGGCGCTAAACATGCCCGTCTCGGCCGTCGCAATCTCGCAGGCCTGGAAGAACGAGCAGCGGTTGTCGCGCGCAAGCTGCTCAATCTTTTGGATCGAGGTGGAGCCGATACCGCGGCGAGGTGTGTTGATGACGCGCTTGACGCTCATCTCGTCGGCCGGGTTCACGATCATCTTGAGGTAGGCCATGACGTCGCGGATCTCGGCACGGTCGAAGAATCGCGTGCCGCCCACGATCTTGTAGGGCACGCCCGCGCGCAGGAACATATCTTCGAGAATACGCGACTGGGCGTTGGTACGGTAGAACACGGCGATGTCGTCGTAACTCGTGCCTTTGGCATGCAGTTTCTCGATCTCACCGGCAATCCAGCGGCCCTCGTCGCGCTCATCGCTCGCCTGGAAGGCCTGAATCTTCTCGCCATCGCCCTCGGCCGTAAACAGGCGCTTGTCCTTGCGCTGAGAGTTGTGGCGCACCACGGCGTTGGCGGCGCTCAGGATGTGGCCCGTAGAGCGGTAGTTCTGCTCGAGCTTGACCGTCTTGCAGTTTTTAAAGTCCTTCTCAAAGTCCAGGATGTTGGTGATGTCGGCGCCGCGCCAGCTATAAATGGACTGGTCATCGTCGCCTACGACCATGAGGTTTTGGTACTTGGCGGCCAGTAGGTTGGCGATCTCGTACTGGACGTGGTTGGTGTCCTGATACTCATCGACGCTAATGTAGCGGAAGCGCTCTTGGTACTTGTCGAGTACCTCGGGGCGGGTGCGCAGCAGCTCGAGCGTGCGCACAAGCAGGTCGTCGAAGTCCATCGCGTTAGCGGCGCGCAGGCGGCGCTCCAGCTCCAGGTAGACCTGCGCGGCCTTTTTGTCGTTGGGGCTATCGGCGGACTTGAGCATGTCCTCGGGGCCGATCATGGCGTTTTTGGCCGAGCTAATCTTGCTGCGGATCATGTTGATGGGGAACTGCTTTTGCTCGATGCCGAGCGCCTGCATAATGTCACGCACCATGCGCTTTGAGTCATCGTCATCGTAGATGGTGAACTGACCGGTGTAGCCCAGCAGGTCGGCGTCCTCGCGCAGCATGCGCACGCACATGGCATGGAAGGTGCACACCCACATGCCGCGGGTGCCGCTGGGGATGAGCGCCGCCAGACGCTCGCGCATCTCGGCCGCGGCCTTGTTGGTAAACGTGATGGCCAGGACCTGCCAGGGCTTAACGCCCAGATCGCCAAGCATATGCGCGATGCGGAAGGTCAGGACGCGGGTCTTGCCCGAGCCGGCGCCGGCGAGCACCAGCAACGGGCCCTCGGTGGACAGGACCGCCTCGCGCTGGGCGGGATTAAGGCTATCGATATCGACGAGCGGCTTGGCGGGTTTGGGCGCCCGAGCCGGGGCGTCGTAGATGTCGAGCGGAACGAGCTCGGGTTCCGGCGCGGCGGGGGCGGTGTACGCATCGAGCGGCACGGGTTCCGGCGCGGGCGGCACGGGTACCGCAGTGTTCTTTTCCCAGGGCAGGGGCTGGGTCATGGGCGACTCCTCATCTGACGGACGGCGCGCCTGCGGGCAGCGCCATAGTTTGAGCCGTACCAGTATACCGAGCCGCGCGGACACCGACGCAAATCACACCACGACTCCGTGCGCGATCATCGGGCCCGCCCCAGCAGATTTGGTGCAATGGGGTCAGGTTAGTCTGCACCAATCTATTGACAATCACGAAACCGCCGATGTCATGGCAGCAGCAGCGAGCGGCGGCCAGAGCGAACAAATTGACATGAAAAGAGGGCGGCATAGACCTTTTGGTCATGCCGCCCTCTTTGAATGACAAGTTGTCGCTCTGGCCGCCACGCAGCGTCAACCAAGTTACAGGCCGAGCATCGGCTCCAGGACAAAGAAGTAAGCGAGCACTACGATGCCCAGGATGATGCGGTAAACACCGAAGCACTTAAAGTCGTGACGGCGGACAAAGCCCATGAGCCACTTGATGGCGATGAGCGAAACCACAAAGGCCACAACGCAGCCCACGCCCAAGATAGCGACCTCGTTGGCGCCGAACGTGCCGCCCTTGATGAAGTACTTGACCAGCTTGAGTGCACTCGCGCCAAACATGACAGGGATGGCCAGGAAGAACGTAAACTTGGACGCCACCGAACGCGTGCAGCCCAAAAGCAGGCCACCGATGATGGTAGAACCGGAACGAGACGTACCAGGCACCAGCGAAAGCACCTGGAAGCAGCCGATACCCAGCGCAGTCTTCCAACTCAGGTCCTCGAGCGTGGCGATGGAGCCAAAGTCCAAATTCTCGTCATCGTCCTCATCCTCAGCGGTAGCCGCGGCAGGCGCCGCAAAGTGCGCACCGGCGGGACGTCCGCCCGCCACCACAGCACGCGAACCAAACGAACCGGCAAGAGCAGCCTGGTCGCGCTTGTTCGCGCGCCAGTTCTCGATCACAATAAACAGCACGCCGTACACAATGAGCGCCAGCGCCACGACGGGAGCATTATAGAAATGCTCCTCCATCCAGTCGTTAAGCGGCAGACCGATCGCCGCAGCGGGAATACAGCCGAGCACAATCTTGCCCCACAGTACCCAGGTGTCGCGACGACCCTCCTTGCCCTTGCTGGGAGAAAACGGGTTGAGGTCGTAGAAGAACAGGACGCAGACAGCCAAAATGGCGCCAAGCTGAATCACGACCAGGAACATATTCCAGAACGTCTCGCTCACGTTCATCTTGA
>USHR01000136.1 GCA_900554495.1 uncultured Collinsella sp. | reverse complement strand
TTGAAGCCCTCAACCTCAGCCGCCGCACAGCTGTCGCCCTCCTCGAGCGCGAACAGGCCCTTGGACGTCGCCAACCACAGCGTGCGCGTCAGCCCAAAGAGCGCGCCCTCTTCCTTGTCGTCGTCCACCACGGCGGCGACCCACTCGCCGGCATCAATCGCGCGGGAGACCTCAGCCGCAACGGCACCAAGCGCGTCGGCATCGCCGGCGGCTGCGCGAACCATAGCAGGTATCTCAAACACACTGGAGGCAGCAGTCCCGCCCTCGCCGCCGATCAGCGCCAAGAAACGGTTCTGCATGGCGGTGATACCAAGCGTACCCAGCGCCGCGGACACTTCGTCGGCAGAAAACGCCGGGAAGGACGTCGCCTCAAAGTCGAGCTCGACGGGCGCATCGGTGCGAATTGTCGCAACCTTGCGGCTCAGTAGTGCGTCATCGATGTGTGCACGCAGGTTCTCGCCCATCTTGCCCTTGACCTCATCGGCATGCGCGATGACTTCGTCCAGGCTACCGTACTTCGCAATGAGCGCACTCGCCTTTTTGGGACCGATGCCCGGTACACCGGGGATGTTGTCGGACGTATCGCCCTTTAGACCGTAAAAATCGGGCACGAGCGCCGGCGTAATGCCGTGATACAGGTCGTCCACGCTCTCGGGCGTCATAATCGCCACGTCGGACAGGCCCTTGCGGGTCGAGACCACGTTGACGTGCTCGGTCACGAGTTGATACATGTCGCGGTCGCCGGTCACCAGTAGCATGTCGCAGCCGGCCTCTTCACCCAGGCGCGCCATGGTTCCCAGGATGTCATCGCCTTCCCAGCCCTCGGACTGCAGAATCGGCACGTTGAGCGCGGCGAGCAGCTCCTTAATCATAGGGAACTGCGCATGCAGATCGGGGTCCATGGGCGGGCGTTGCGCCTTATACTGCGGCAGCATCTCCATGCGCACGCGCGGTTTACCCTTGTCAAACGCCACGACGACGCCGTCGGGGTTAAAGGCATCGATCATCTTGAGAAACATGTTCAGAAAGCCAAAGATCGCGTTGGTGGGGCGACCGTCCGGCGCGTTCATGGTCGGCGGCACGGCGTGGAAGGCGCGATGCATGAGCGAGTTGCCGTCGATAACGGCAAAGGTGCGGCGCTTGTCAGACATATTGAATACCTCGCTTTGGGCTGGGCACGGTTTGCTCACACCAGTTTACACGCTCCCCGCCCCGCGGCCACCGCACATCAGGCTTCCCTGCCGCCGTGAGCCCGCGCGTGATACGATGGCTCACGGTACATCAACCAGCACGATCGATCCGAAAGGAGCCTGCGTCATGGAGCGTCCCTGCGCATGGAAAAAGTACACGCCACAGCAAATCGAGGAGCTCGAGGAGCTTTGCCGCGGCTATAAGCAGTTTTTGAGTGAGAACAAGACCGAGCGCCTGTGCGTCAAGGCCGGCATCAAGATGGCCGAGGAGGCGGGATACGTCGACCTGGAGACCGTAATCGCCGCAGGCCGCGAGCTTAAGGCAGGCGACAAGGTGTATGCCGCTAACCACGGCAAGGACCTTATGCTCGTCAATCTGGGCACCGCCCCGCTCGAGCAGGGCTTTAACATCCTGGGCGCGCACGTGGACTCGCCGCGCCTGGACCTTAAGCAGAACCCCGCCTTCGAGGCCGGCGACATGGCTTATCTCGACACGCACTACTACGGCGGCGTCAAGAGCTACCACTGGGTAGCCTCCCCGCTCGCACTCGTGGGCGTCATCTGCAAAAAGGACGGTACCACCGTCGACATCAATATCGGCGACAAGGCGGACGATCCGGTCTTTACCATCTCCGACCTGCTGATCCATCTCTCGAGCGAGCAGATGTCTAAGCCTGCCAAAGACGCCGTCGACGCCGAGATCCTCGACGTGATCGTGGGCGGCCGTCCCGTCAAGTTCGATGAGGACGACAAGGACGCCCCCAAGGAGCCCGTCAAGCAGATGTTCCTGGATATCCTCAAGGAGCAGTACGACGTCGAGGAGGAGGACTTCCTCTCCGCCGAGATCGAGGTCGTGCCCGCCGGCCCCGCCCGCGACATGGGCCTCGACCGCTCCATGATTCTGGGCTATGGCCATGACGACCGCGTCTGTGCCTACCCCTCCATGCTCGCCCAGATCAACGTCACCAACGTGGAGCGCACGAGCATCACGCTCATCGTCGACAAGGAGGAGATCGGTTCCGTGGGTGCCACCGGCATGACGAGTCGCTTCTTCGAGAACACCGTCGCCGAGATCATGATGCTCGCCGGCGAGGACAGCCCGCTGGCTCTGCGCCGCGCGCTCGCCCGCAGCCGTATGCTCTCCTCCGACGTGTCCGCCGGCTTCGACCCGGGCTATGCCGGCAAGTTCGAGACCAAGAACGCCGCCTTCATGGGTCGCGGCCTGTGCTTTAACAAGTACACGGGCAGCCGCGGCAAGGGCGGCTCTAACGACGCCGACGCCGAGTATGTGGCCCTCGTCCGCGACATCATGGACGAGGCCGGCGTAGACTTCCAGACCTGCGAGCTCGGTCGCGTCAACGCGGGCGGCGGCGGCACCATCGCCTACATCATGGCCAAGTACGGCATGAACGTCATCGACTCCGGCGTTGCCGTCCTGTCCATGCACGCCCTGTGGGAGGTCGCCAACAAGGCCGATATCTACGAGGCCTACCGCGGCTACAAAGCCTTCCTCGAGCGCGCCTAATCCACCCCACCCATAACTTGCGGTGGAATACGGATTGATTTGGTCTTTCAATAGACCAAACAGACCGTATTCCACCGCAACTTCTTTTTTTGGCAGAGGAGAGTCCATGCTGCAGGTCATCATTTCGCCCGCCAAGCAAATGCGCGCGGCACAAGATGCTTTTGAAGTCCTGGGCATCCCACCCTTTGTGCGCGAGACGGCTCGCCTCCACCGCGCACTGCTAGATATCGAGCGGAATGAAGGCAGCGGCGGCCTGCAGGCGCTGTGGAACGTGAGTGACAAACTGCTGGGACCTTGCCTCAACACACTGCATGAGTTCGGGCCCATCCTGAAAAGCGGCGATCTCGACAATCCCGCACTCGCCCGTCACCTCTCCCCTGCCGTCATGTCCTATCACGGCATTCAATACCAGAGCATGGCACCCGAGGTGATGGATTCCGCACAGCTCGCATGGCTGCAAGACCATCTGTGGATCCTCTCCGGCCTCTACGGGTGCGTTCGTCCCTTTCATGCCGTCGAACCGTATCGGCTGGAGATGGGCGCGAAGCTTGTCGTCGACGGTGCCCGAGACCTCTACGCATTTTGGAGCGATAAGCTCGCGCGGGCTATCGCCCCGGCAGGCTCAAACACCACGATCGTCAACCTCGCCAGCGTAGAGTATGCCAAAGCCGTTCTGCCCCACCTCGCGGGCGACGCCACAGCCGTCACATGCCTCTTTGGCGAGGGCATCCGCAACGGGAGGCCCATCCAACAGTCGACCGCCAGCAAAAAGGCACGCGGCTCCATGGTGCGGTGGATGGCAGAAAACAAGCTCGAGGATGCAAGCGAACTTACCGCATTCAATATCGGCTATCGGCACATCCCCGAGCTTTCAGACAAAAACACCCTGGTTTTCATGAACGCGCAGGCACTATAGGCCCGCCGTTTCCAAACACCCCGTTACTCCGCCAAGCCATCGGCCTTTGCAATCTCGCTCGTCGAGCCATCTTGGTAGGTAATCTTAACGTGCTCTACGTCGGATACCGTAACGCCCGACGGAGGTTCCAGACGCCACTCCGTCAGAGCGATATCCATGGTCGTGGGCACATCGCCCTGATCTTTGAGCTTCACCATGAGTGTTTTGAGTGCCTCATCAAACGTCACGCGTTCGATTTCTTCGCCCGGAATAGACCCGCCGCTCAACTGCAGCTGCACAAACTCGTCGCGCGGATACCAATAGTCGCCCGGTGCGGCAACCGTGTTGCCACCAGAAACTTTCATGGTCATAATCGGCAGGGCATCGTCGGCTTCAAACCCCCAGGTGACGCCGCCACGACCGCCGAACGTCCAAATACAAAAGGCAATCACCAACACGGCAAGCACCGCAAAACCAATCGCGACAAGGCCATGGTGCGCACGGCTTTCCTCGGCCGATACATCCCATTGTGTCTCTCGATATAGATGCTTGTCTTCCATGTTCGCCTCCCCACAGGCACGCTTGTTGGCCCAATCGTACCCATTCAGGCTATACTTGAGCCCACCACATAAACGGGGAGCTTGCAGGACAAGACGGCAGGCTGAGACTGGGCGCGCCCGCCCTGACCCGCAAACCTGATATGGGTAATGCCAACGAAGGGAGCCGTGCCAATGAGCACACAGACCGAGCCCAAGCTCGTCACGCAAATCGACTTCGCCCGCGCCGGGCAGATCACACCGCAGATGAAGGAGGTCGCCGAGCGCGAGCATCGCGACCCCGAGTACATCCGCGAGCGCGTGGCCGACGGCCGCATCGCCATTCCCGCCAACATCGTGCACATCAAAAAGGGCATGCGCGCCTTTGGTGTCGGCGAGGGCCTGTCCACCAAGGTCAACGTGAACTTGGGCATCTCGGGCGACAAGGCCGATGCCGCCGAGGAATGGAAGAAGGTCAAGATCGCTGAGGACTTTGGCGCCGACGCCATCATGGACCTCTCCAACTCGGGCAAGACGCGCCAGTTCCGCCAGCAGCTCATCGACGAGACGCCGCTCATGGTAGGCACCGTCCCCATGTACGACGCCATCGGCTACATGGAAAAGCCGCTGGTCAAGCTCACCAAGGACGACCTGTTCGAGGTCGTGCGCGCGCACGCCGAGGACGGCGTGGACTTTATGACCATTCACTGCGGCATCAACAAGTCGGTCACCAAGACCTTTAAGGAGACCGGTCGCCTGATGAACATCGTCAGCCGCGGCGGCTCGCTGCTGTTTGGCTGGATGGAGGTCACCGGCAACGAAAACCCCTTCTACGAGTACTTTGACGAGCTGCTCGAGATTTGCCACGAATACGACGTGACGATTTCGCTCGGCGACTCCTGCCGCCCGGGCTGCCTCTACGACTCCAACGACGCCACCGAGACCGCCGAGATGATCGAGCTGGGCAAGCTGTGCAAGCGCTGTCTCTTATACACATCTGACGC
>USHR01000135.1 GCA_900554495.1 uncultured Collinsella sp. | reverse complement strand
ATATCCTGGCCGGTCATGGCATCGACGACCATCAGCACCTGATCGGGCTTGACGGCCTTCTTGATATCCACGGCCTCCTGCATCATCTGCTCGTCGATCTGCAGGCGACCGGCGGTATCGACGATGACCACGTCGCGCAGGTGGTCAACGGCCTCCTGGATGGCGCCCTTGGCGATATCGACCGGGTGCGCGCCGTCACCGCGGAAGACCGGAACGCCGATCTCTCCGCCGAGCGTGGCAAGCTGGTCGGCAGCGGCGGGACGGTAGACGTCGCACGCGGCGAGCAGCGGCGAGCGGCCCTGCTTCTTGAGCAGGTAGGCCAGCTTTACGGCCGCCGTAGTCTTACCGGAGCCCTGCAGGCCCACGAGCATGATGACATTGGGAATGCGGTTGCTAAAGACGAGCTTGCTCTCGGTGGAGCCGAGCATCTCGGTGAGCTCGTCGAGTACGATCTTGACGACGTTTTGCGCCGGCGACAGCGACTCCATGACCTCGGCGGTCATGCAGCGCTCCTTGGTCTTGGCGACGAACTCCTTGACGACCTTAAAGTTGACGTCGGCCTCGAGCAACGCCATGCGAATGTCGCGCATGGCAGAGGCGATATCGGCCTCGGTCAGCTTACCCTTGCCGCGCAGGCGGTCAAATGTGTCGTTGAGGCGATCGCTCAGAGAATCAAACACTAGTCACTCCTTAGTTGGACTCGCCCACCAGGGCGCGGCAGAAATCTTTGGCATTAAACTCCTGCAGGTCATCGACCTGCTCGCCCACGCCGATGCGCAGGATGGGAAGCTTGAGCTTCTCGGCCACGGCCATGGCGATACCGCCCTTTGCCGTGCCGTCGAGCTTTGTCATGATAATACCGTCCAGGCCAAGCGCCTCGTTAAACTCGAGCGCCTGGTTGAGGCCGTTTTGGCCCGTTGCGGCATCGATCACGAGCACGACATAGACGGGCATGGGGCCGGCGGCCATATTGGCGGCGCGCTTGCGGGTCACATTGACCACCTTGGCAAGCTCGCGCATGAGCTCGGGGCTCGTGTGCAGACGACCGGCGGTATCGATGAGCACCAGGTCGCTGCCGCGCTTGTCGGCCTCGTCGAGCACGTCGTAGCAAACACTTGCCGGGTCGGAGCCGCGGTCGCGCTTGATGACGGGGACGCCAGCGCGCTGGCCCCACACATCGAGCTGCTCGATAGCGGCAGCGCGGAAGGTATCGGCCGAACCGATCACGACGTTCTTGCCGCGGGAGGCCATAGCGCTCGCGATCTTACCGACCGTCGTGGTCTTGCCGGCACCGTTAATGCCCACAAACAGCACGCAGCTCGGCGTATCGGAGAACGGATCGCGCTCGATGGGCACAAAGTGCTGCTCGAGCTGCTCGGCCAGGGCGCGACGGAGTTGCGGGGCGGTCTTGAGGTTCTTCTTGGCCGCGGCATCGCGCAGGTCATCGGAGACCTTGATGGCAACCTCGGCGCCCATGTCACCCATGACGAGGGTGTCCTCAAGGTCCTCCCAAAAGTCCTCGTCGACCTCGCCGCCAAAGTAGAATACCTCGTTGAGGGCCTCTCGGCTGCGCTCAAGTCCGCGCGAGAGAGCATCAAAGAATCCCATTATGCATTCACGACCTTTCCGGTTTCGCGATCGAGTTTTTGCGAGACGACGCGACTGACGCCGTCGGCTTGCATCGAGACGCCATAGAGAACGTCAGCGTCCTCCATAGTACGGCGCTGATGCGAGATAACCAAGAGCTGCGTATCGGAACGCAGCACATCGAGGGCTCCGATGAGCTTGGACAGGTTAGCGTCATCGAGCGCCGCCTCGACCTCGTCCAGCACATAGAACGGCACCGTGCGCGTGCGGTAAACGGCAAAGAGCAGAGCGAGCGCCGTCAGGCTCTTCTCGCCGCCCGACATGAGCATCATCTTGGTGATGCGCTTGCCGCGCGGCTGCGCCACGACCTCGATGCCTGTCTCGGCCGGATGCTCGGGGTCGGTCATCTCCAGATGTGCCTGGCCGCCCGGGAACAACATAGCGAAGATCTCGCGGAAGTTCGCATCGACCTTCTCAAAGGTAACTAGGAAGGCCTTACGCATCTTGCGGTCGATAGCCACGGTTATCTTGGTGAGCGCCTTGCGCGCGCTCTCCAGATCGGCCAGCTGCTCCTCGATGTAGTCGGCGCGGCGCTTGAGCTGCTCGTACTCCTCCATGGCAACTTGGTTAACGGGACCAAGGTTGTTGATCTGGCGCACAAGCTGGTTGAGCTCACGCTCGGCGGCATCACGGTCGGTAGGAGCAGGAAGCATGAGCGCTTCCTCGAGTACCGTGGTGCCATCGGCGGTAATGGCCTTAATGGCGGCCTCTACCTGCACCTCGAGCTTGCCACGTGCGACCTTGAACTCGTTTTGCGTGGCGGAGGCGGTATCGACCCGCTCCTTAGCGCGGGCAACCTCTGCCTTGGCATCCTCGATGGTCTTCTTGAGCGAAGCGGAGTCCGCCTCTTCCAGAGAGGCCTGGTCACGCAGGCGCGCTGCCCAATCCGACGCGCGCTCCAGCAGGGCCGAATAACGCTCGTGCATGGGGTCAACGCGCAGGCGCAGCAGCTCGAGCGAGCGCGAAGCCTGGCGTGTTCCGCGGATACGACGATCGATGCCCTCCAGGCGATGCTCCAGGTCGGGCACGCGGCCCTTCAGTGAACGCAGGCGTTCGCTCGTCTGGGCTAGGCGAACCTTGGCGTCGGCGAGCTTGCCGGCGGCCTCGGAATCGTCACGGCGAACGCGGTCGAGTTCGTCGTTGGCCTCGGCAATCTGGAGACCCAGGTCGCTTGCCTGCGCACGGGCCTCGTCGCGCGAACGGGTGAGCTCGTCAACGCGCGGGCGCGCAGCGCGAACGGCTTCGGAGGCCTGCTCGCGGCGCTTGGAGATGCGCACGCGCTCGACCTCGGCATTGTTGACGCTTTGCTCCAAGCGGCCGATCTCGGAGAGCAACGAGCGGCGCTCGCCCTCAAGACGGGCGATCTCGCCGGCGGCATCGCCCTCAGCGGCACGCGCTTCCTCAACGGCCGCATTGGCCTCGACGACCTGATCCGACACATGCTCAAACACGGCAGCCAGATCGGGCTCCAGGCCCTCCAGCTCGCGAATACGACGCTTGCGCTCCAAGGCACCCGAAGCCTCGCCGGCATCGAGGCCCACGCGCACCAGGCCGCCGCAGGCGACGCGGGCGCCATCGGGGGTCACGTAAGTCACGCCGTCAACGACCGGCGCCGACAGCGCGGCAGCAAGATCGTCCACGACGTAATAGCCGCCGAGCAGCGCCTCGACGACGGGACCGTAGCCTGCGCGCACGGACAGACGATCAACCAAACGGGTACCAGAGGCGCCCTCAGCGGCGGTAGAGCCGCTCACGCCGCGCGTCACCAGCAGCGCCTCGCCCGAGGCCTTCTTCTGGTCCAGAGCGGCACGACCGGCACGCTCAAGCGCGGACGTATCGTCAAACAGCAGCGCATCGATATCGCCGGCGAGCAATTGCTCAACCAGGCCCTCAAGCTCGCGCGGGGCCTCGAGCACGTCGCCCAGACGACCCGAGACATCGTCGCCCAGCGCACCCACCAGACGGCTCACGAGCGGCGAGCTGTCGGCCATGCGGGCATCGAGTTTCTTTTGGCTGGAAAGCTCCGAGCGCACCTCGGACAACTTGTTGCGCGCCTCGCTCTCGCGGGCACGCAGGTCCTTCAGGGCCGCGCGTGCCGTATCGGTGGCCTCACGCGCATCGACCTGAGCCCGGCGCGCTTCCTCAAGAGCGCCCTCAAGCTCCTCGGCGCGGTCGCGACGGCTCTCGAGCGAGGCCGTGACCTCCTCGAGCTGCTCATCAATCTGCTCCAGGCGCGAGGCATACATGTTGTCCTCGACCTCGGCATTGCTCAAGGAATCCTTCACCTTGGCGAGCTCGAGCGCGGCGTTATCGGCCACGCGTTGCACATCGCGTTGCTCACGCGTAAGCTGCGAAATCTGATTGTCGAGCGCAACGCGCCGCTCGTGGAGCTCAGCGGCGGCAGGACCAGCGGCGTCAACGTCCTCCTGGGCCTGCATGTGCGCACCGGTCACTTCCTCAAGCTGGGCACGCGCGTCCTCGAGCTCCTCGACCACGCGACGACGCTGATGCTCGGAGCTCGAAATCTGCCCGCGCATGTCAGACAGGCGCGACACCATGTTGTGGCCCTTTTCCTCGAGCAGGCGCATGTCGGAGTTAATGCGGCCGACCACATCTTGCATATGACGGCGCTGCTCGCCTAGGTCGCCCACAAACAGGCCCTTTTCCTCGAGCATGACCTGAAGCTTCTCGAGCTCGCGCTCCTTTTCGCCCAAGCGGTACTGCGCAAGCTCAAGCTCGGCGGCACCTTCCTTGGAGCGGCTCTCCAGGTCGTTCCACTGCGACTGCAGCGAACGCAGCTCGTCGACAGCCAGCATCTGCGTAAGCTCGTTCGCGCGCGAGGACAGCTCTTTGTACTTGCGTGCGCGATCGACCTGACGCTCCAGCGGTCGCAGCTGACGGGCGATTTCCTTATTGATGTCGCGGGCACGCGTCAGGTGCTCGTCCATCGACTTAATCTTTTTGAGCGCACGCTCCTTGCGGCGCTTGTGTTTGGAGATGCCGGCGGCCTCCTCAATGAGGGCACGGCGCTCCTCGGGGCGGCTCTGCAAAATGGCATCGAGCTTGCCCTGGCTGATGATGGAATGCGTATCCTTGCCCAGGCCCGAATCGTGCAGGATGTCCTGAATGTCCATCAGGCGGCACGGACTCGAGTTGATGAGGTACTCGCTTTCGCCCGAGCGATACATGCGACGGGTGATGGCGACCTCGTCAAAGTCGACGGGCAGCATATGATCCGAGTTATCGAGCACCAGCGTGACCTCGGCGACACCCACCGGCTTGCGCGCTGACGAGCCCGAGAAGATGACATCCTCCATGGCCTGGCCGCGCAGCTGCTTGGCGCTCTGCTCGCCCAGGACCCACAGAATCGAGTCAGAGATGTTCGATTTTCCCGAGCCGTTGGGACCGACGATGACGGTCAGGCCCGGCTCAAACGTCATATGGGCGCGGTCGGCAAACGACTTGAACCCTTTGAGCGTGAGGGACTTGAGATACACGGTTCCTCGCTTA
>USHR01000134.1 GCA_900554495.1 uncultured Collinsella sp. | reverse complement strand
CCTGAACGTCTAGCGTGTCGAGCGCGATCTCAAACGTGGGATAGCCCTCGTCGGCGACGCGGACCTTGTTGGAGTCGGTTGCCACGGCGATGCCGTCGACAGCGACATCGAGCGAGCCGGCGATGACGTGGCCGCCCTCGTGGTCGGTGTGGTTGCCACTGATCTCGGAGCGGCCGGGCGCGTGCACATAGAGCACCTGGCGATCGCCGATGGGCCCAAACTCCTCCTCAAACAGCTTGGTGAGCGTGGCGAGTGTCTTTTCGTCGGGGGTGGTCATCGGAGTCCTTTCCTTGGCGCGTACGGGTAAGTTTTGCGCCGTTATGAGTACGTTAACAACTTGAAGCGGCATGAACCAAGTGTTCACGATGCCGCACGTTACGGGCTATGTTAACGTACTCATAACACAACTCTTGTCACTTTTTGAGAATCTGGTAATCGGTAGAAATTCAGCCGTGAACGGTATTGCCGTATGGACTTATAAAGCAGAAGAGATGCGGATTGAAAAAGTAGAGTACGTTAACATGCGTCCGACGATAGCGGGCCTCGGCGCGGGCTAAACTCCTGCCCGGGCCGGCATTCACGCTATTCAGATCTCGCAAGGGTGAAGGTGATCCTGTGGCAAGGCGCCCGTCCAACGATACCAGTTCGCGTCCGGTCTCCATGGCCGACGTCGCCCGCGCTGCCGGCGTTTCGCAGCAGACGGTTTCGCGCGTCGCCAACGGCTTGCCTAACGTTAACGAGCAGACGCGCCAGCGCGTACAGGCCGCTATGCAAAAGCTCGGCTTTCGTCCGAGTTATGCCGGTCGCTCGCTGCGCGACGGCCGTTATCATTCGGTCGGCCTGTGCGTCAACGATGTCACCAAGTTCGGCAACCTCTCAATGATCGACGGCATCGCCAGCGCTGCTCGCGAGCATAATTGCGCCATCACGCTGGTCGAGATGTCCAAGACCGAGGAGTTTTCGCTTGCCGAGGCCACGCGTCGTATGGCCGCATTGCCGGTGGACGGCATCATCATCGGTATGAGTCGCATGGCGCCCGATTTTGAGACGTTTGATCCACTGCCGGGCATTGGCACGGTCATCGTTACCATGTACGCGCACCCGCAGGTGACCACGGTCGATTCCGACCATTACGGCTGCTCGCTATTGCTTATGGATCACCTGTTTGAGCTAGGGCACGAGCAGATTCGCTATATTGGCGGCCCGTCATTCTCGGTCGACGAGCAATTTCGTCGCGCCGGTTGGCAGGATGCACTCGAGCGTAAACACATCGAGCCGGCAGAGCCGCTCGAGGGCGACTGGTCTGCCAACAGCGGCTACGAGGCCGGCAGGTACCTGGCCGAGCACGATCGCACCATGACGGCGATTTACGCGGCAAACGACCAGATGGCAAATGGCGCGATTGCAGCGCTGCGCGATAGCGGTCTGCGCGTGCCCGAGGACGTGAGCGTGGTGGGCGTCGACGATTCGCTCGATGATTTTGTGGCACACAACGAGCTCACGACCGTTCGATTCGATTTGCATCAGCGTGGACGCGAGGTGTTCGAGCACGCGGTTCCCAAGGCGGGGGCAACGGACAAAACCGTTGCCATTCGTATTCCCGGCCAGCTTATCGTTCGACATACCACGGCAGCTCCGCGCACATAGTTTTTGCAGGTCAATGGCGATATATTCCGCCTCAATAACAATCGATAAGGATGCTGGCAGATAGCCGTGGCTATGAAGACGAGTGCTATGATAGACGGGCTCTTTTGTCTATCTAGGAGGCTTTGCCTGATGGAGATCACCAAGGATATCCGCTACATTGGCGTTAACGATCACGACATTGACCTGTTCGAGGGCCAGTACGATGTGTCCGAGAACGGCATGGCATACAACAGCTACGTTATCTTGGGCGAAAAGATCGCTGTCGCCGATTCAGTCGACGGCGGTTTTGTCGACGAGTGGCTCGGCAACCTCGAGGCCGTGCTCGATGGCCGCACGCCCGACTACCTGATCGTCCATCACATGGAGCCCGATCACTCCGCCGGCATCGCCGCCTTTATGGAGCGCTATCCCCAGGCGCAGATTGTTGCCAGCATGGGCGCCTTCCGTATGATGGTCAACTACTTTGGCACCGACTTCCCCGAGCGTAAGATGGTCGTCAAAGATGGCGACGTGCTCGACCTGGGCGGCCACAGCCTAACCTTTGTCGGTGCCCCCAATGTTCACTGGCCCGAGGTGCTCTTCTCCTACGAGTCCACCGACAAGGTGCTCTTTAGTGCCGACGGCTTTGGCAAGTTTGGCGCCAACGACATCGAGGATCCCGAGGGCTGGGCTTGCGAAGCGCGCCGTTACTACTTTGGCATCGTCGGTAAGTTCGGCAAGTTCGTGCAGGCCGTCCTCAAGAAGGCCGCCGACCTGGACATCCAGATTATCTGCCCGCTCCACGGCCCCGTGCTGACTGAGAACCTGGGCTACTACCTCGACACCTATAACACCTGGTCGAGCTATCAGCCCGAGGACGAGGGCATCACGATCGCCTATGCGAGCGTGTATGGCCATCTGAAGGCTGCCGTCGAGGAGCTCGCATCTGCGCTCGAGGCTCGCGGCCAGAAGGTCTCCGTCTTTGACCTGGCTCGCGACGACATGGCCGAGGCCGTTGAGGATGCGTTCCGCTACGACCGTCTGGTGCTCGCTTCCATTACCTATCAGGGCGAGATCTTCCCGTTCATGAGCACCTTCATCCACACGCTCGCCGAGCATGCCTACCAGAACCGCACCGTGGCGCTCGTTGAGGCCGGCTCTTGGGCACCTGCCGCCGCTAAGGTTATGACCAAGGAGCTCGAGGGCATGAAGGACATCACCTTGACGCAGAACAAGGTGACTGTCCTGGGCTCGCTCAACGACGCCTCGCGCGCTCAGATCGAGGCCCTCGCCGACGAGCTGTCCAAGTAGCGACACATTCACTTCTGACGCTCAAACCACCACAAAGGGGACAGGCACCTTTGTGGTGGTTTTTGTTTAAGCGCCGGCGATGATGAGGGCTGGACGTGCGCTGTCGGTGGGCTCGGCGATTGAGGTGGCGACGGCATGATCGGGGTCACGGTCCATCACGATGGTGTCGACATCGGTCAGCTCGGCAAAACGGTACATGCCACGTCCGTTAACCTTGCTGGCGTCCATGAGGGCGACGCTTTGACGAGCGGCACCGACCATAGCCGCTTTGGTCTCGGCCATCTGCGGAAAGTCGGTTGTAAAGCCGCAGCCGGGAACAAAAGCGCCAGGGCACATGACGGCAAGGTCGGCGTGGACCATTTGGAGCGCCTGCATGGTAAGTGGGCCGTACAGATAGCGATGACCTTTGCGCAGTGCCCCGCCCAGCATGACGACATCGACCGAGGGCATGCTCTCGTCGATGTAATCGGCAATGGTAATGTCGGCCGTGATGACGGTGATGCCATCGCGCTGGTCGAGGAGCCGGACAAACTCGAGAGCGGTGGTGCCCGAGTCGACGAGCAGGGTGTCACCGTTGCCGACGAGTTCAATGGCGCTTTGTGCGATGGCCTGCTTGGCGGCAACATTGACGTTGATACGGCGATCCTGGGTGGATACGGTCAGTCGCTTCTGGAGCGACACAGCGCCACCATGCGTGCGGCGCAGCTTTCCGGACTCGGCGAGCGCGTCTAGGTCGGCACGGGCGGTAACGGAGGACACACCAAAGGTCTGGGCGATTTCTGCTACCTGCACCGAGGCATTATGCTCAAGCATCTCCATGATGGCGGCACGACGCTCATCGGCGAAGGCTCGGGTTGTTGCATGGGCCATAGCTGCTCCATCCTCAACTGAAATTTGCAGGAATTGTGTTGAGTCCATTTTCGTTCATTTTCTTTTTGAGTAAGAAAACGCCTTTCGATTACTTATCTTTTCTATAAAAGAAAGACGCTGAACGCTCAAAATTCAATATCGAACATGTCCGCTCGGTTCAAATTCCTTCCGTTTGCTTTTCAAAAACGAGTGTCTTGACCTGTGTGCCGGTGATATCTCATACGTGCGACGCCGTCGATTTTCATACAATGAACGCAGAAAAACGCAAGGTAAAACGCCTTGTGAACAACTACGCCCGATGTCCAGATGCGGGCGAGGGAGAGGAGCAAACGCTCATGGCACTTGTTACCACCGAAAAGATGCTCAAGGACGCTCAGGCCGGCCACTACGCTGTTGGCGCTTTCAACGTCGAGAACCTCGAGTTTGTTATGGCCGTTCTGGCCGCTGCCGAGGAGACCAAGTCCCCCGTCATCATGCAGACCACCCCGGGCACCATCAAGACCGCTGGTCTGGACTACTTCTACGGCATGGTCAAGGCTGCCGCCGAGCGCGCTTCCGTGCCCGTCGCTCTGCACCTCGATCACGGCGATGGCTATGACCGCTGCATGCAGGCTTTCCGCACGGGCTACACCTCTGTCATGATCGACGGTTCGCACGAGTCCTTCGAGGACAACATCGCCCTGACCAAGTCCGTCGCCGACGCTGGCCGCGCCATGGGCGTACCCGTCGAGGCCGAGCTCGGTAAGGTTGGCGGCAAGGAGGACGACGGTCCCGCGGTTGAGGGCGAGAGCCCCTACACCGATCCTGCCGAGGCCAAGGAGTTCGTCGAGCGTACCGGCTGCACCTCCCTCGCAATTGGCGTTGGCACCAGCCACGGTGTGTACACGAGCGATCCGCACATCGAGCAGTCCGTGGTCAAGGCCATCCGCGACGCCGTCGACGTGCCGCTGGTTCTGCACGGCACCTCCGGTGTGCCCGATGAGCAGGTTGCCGAGGCTGTGAAGAACGGCATCTGCAAGGTTAACTACGCCACCGAGCTACGTCAGGCCTACACCAAGGGCTTCATGGCCTACATGGCCGAGAACCCTGCCTGCTTCGATCCCAAGAAGCCGGCCAAGGAGGGTATGCGTGAGATCACCGAGCTGGTTAAGATCCGCATGACCAACCTCAACTCTGTGGGCAAGGCAGAGTAACAGCAAGGGTACTCTGATCCCACCGGGCCGTCCGGAAACGGAAAAGGGCCCATCTCTCAGAACGTCCTCGGACATGTCGGAAGCCCCGCTGCGCGCTACGCGCTGCGGGGCTTCCTCCGTCCTGACGCTCCTATTTGGCAAGGTGTTTTTTAGAATCCATTTTGCGCTCGGCCTCG